>JAKURY010000014.1 GCA_022452145.1 Acidimicrobiales bacterium
CGAGACCCAGGCGCGACGAAAACCGCTGTCAATCAGCGGCTCTCTACGTGTCGGAGGGGGGACTTGAACCCCCACGCCCTTGCGGGCACCAGCTCCTTAAGCTGGCGCGTCTGCCAATTCCGCCACTCCGACGTAACTCCCGGACAGGTCCGGATCGGCGGTCAGGATACCGCCCACTCCCCCGGCCGCCGCATGGCTGCGGGGTGCCCCAGGCGACCTAGAAGAGCAGGCCGAGGCCGATCGTGGTGAAGGCGAAGACCAGGGCCGTGAGCACGGTGATCCGGTCCAGGTTCTGCTCCACCACGGTCGAGCCGGCAGTCTGGGCACCGATGCCCCCGCCGAACATGTCGGACAGGCCGCCGCCCTTTCCGCTGTGCAGCAGCACGAGGAAGATGAGGCCGAGCCCCGAACAAGCCTGGATGATGGCGACGATCACGAACATGGTGGCGTAAGGCTATCGGTGGCCGGCCGGTCAGCCGACCAGGCGATAGGCGATGATCCGGGCGAATTCGTCGGCGTCCAGCGAAGCCCCGCCGACCAGCGCTCCGTCTATGTCGGGCTGTCGCATCAGGTCCGGTGCGTTGACCCCCTTGACCGATCCGCCGTACTGGATGCGTACCCCGTCGGCCGCGTCGCCGCCCCACTTCGCACGCACCACGGTCCGGATGGCACAGCACATCTCCTGGGCGTCCTCCGGTGTGGCCGTCCTGCCGGTTCCGATGGCCCAGATGGGCTCGTAGGCGATGACCAGGCCGGCCACCTGGTCGGCCGTCAGGCCGGCGAGGCCCTCGAGCACCTGACGCTCGACCTTCGCCGAGGCCCGGTCCGCCTCCCGCTCCTCCAGGGTCTCCCCACAGCAAACGATCGGGGTCATCCCCGCCGCCATCACGGCCTTCACCTTGCGGCTCACGTCGTCGTCGGTCTCGGCGAACAGCTCCCGCCGTTCCGAGTGGCCGACGATCACCAGGGACACGTTCAGCTTGGCCAGCATCCCCGTGGACACCTCGCCGGTTAAGGCGCCCTTCTCGTCGGCGTGGCAGTGCTGGGCGCCGAGGGCAATCGGGATGTCGTCGGACTCCAGCACCGTCTGCACGGACCGGAGGTCGGTGAACGGCGGGTGGACCGACACGTCGACCGCGTCGTAGTCGTTACGCGACAGCAGGTACGACAGCTTCTGGACCATCTGGATGGCCTCGAAGTGGTTGTGGTGCATCTTCCAGTTGCCGCTGATCAGCGGCTTGCGATCGGCCATCATCGACTCCTGTCCAGTTCCGGGTTCACTCGTGCTCACCGCGTAGGGCTGCCAGGCCCGGCAGGTCGCCCTTCTCGATCAACTCCAGCGCCGCGCCGCCACCGGTCGACACGTGGTCCATCCTGTCTGCCAGGCCGAACTGGCGGGCCGCAGCCGCGCTGTCGCCACCACCGACCACGGTGAAGCCCCGGCAGTTGGCGACCGCCTCGGCCACCGTACGGGTACCGGCGGCGAACCTGGGGTCCTCGAACACACCCATCGGGCCGTTCCACAGCACGGTGCGCGCTTCGGCTATCAGGTCGCAGAACTCCACTGCCGACCCGGGCCCGATGTCGAGCCCCATCCAGCCGTCCGGCATCGAGGTTCCGACCTGGCGCACCTCGCCACCGGCGGACGGGTCACCGATCCTCCCGCCGGGCCCAAGGGCCGTGATGTCCAGTGGCAGTCGGATCGGGGCACCGGAGTCAAGCAGCCGTGCGCATTCCCCGATCAGGTCCTCCTCCAGGAGCGAAGAGCCGACGTTGGCTCCCTTCGCCGCCAGGAAAGTGAAGCACATGGCGCCTCCCACGATCAGCTCGTCGACCACCCTGAGGAGCGCCTCAATCACGCCCATCTTGTCGCTCACCTTGGCCCCGCCCAGGATCCCCACGAACGGACGGCGGGCCGACGTGCGCAGCCCTCCCAGCACCTCCACCTCACGGGCCAGGAGTCGACCGGCCGCCGACGGGAGGTGGCGGGGCGGGCCTACGACCGAGGCGTGGGCCCGGTGGGAGGCCCCGAAGGCGTCGTTGACGTAGGCGTCCCGCCCGGCTACCAGTTGGGCCACGAACGCGGGATCGTCAGCGGTCTCCCCCGGGTCGAAGCGCAGGTTCTCCAACAGGTCCACCCCGGGGGCCAGGTCGGCCAACCGGGCCCGGACCGGCTCCACTGACCAGGCAGGATCCGGCGCTCCCCTCGGGCGACCCAGGTGGGAACAGGCCGTCACGTGGGCACCGGCATCCAGGAGGTACCGAAGGGTGGGAACCGCCGCCCGGATCCGGAGGTCATCGGTGATGACGCCGTTGGCCAGGGGCACGTTGAAATCGCAGCGCACGAGCACCCGACGACCGTCAAGGTCGCCGAGGTCCTCGAGTCGGGGAAAGTCCACGGTATCGACGGGCCGGACGGCTACTTCCGCTTGCCGGCCTTCACCTTCTTCGCTCGGCGGGTTCCTACGATCTTCGCCAGGTCGACCAGGCGGGTCGAGTACCCCATCTCGTTGTCGTACCAGCCGCAGACCTTGACCATCTTCCCTACGGCCATCGTCAGGCCGGCGTCGAATGTGCAGGAGGCTGGCCGGCCCACGATGTCGGACGACACCAGCGGGTCCTCGCTGTAGTCCAGGACCTTCGCGAGCGGACCCCTGCGGGCCGCTGCGGCGAAGGCGGCGTTCACCTGCTCGACCGTGGCGTTCTTCCTGAGGGTTCCCACGAAGTCCGTGATCGATCCGTCCGGAATCGGAACCCTCAGCGAGATGCCGTCCAACTTCCCCTTCATCTTGGGCATGACCAGGCTGGTGGCCCGGGCGGCTCCGGTCGAAGTCGGAACGATGTTCACCGCCGCTCCACGGGCCCGACGAAGATCGCTGTGCGGGCCGTCCACCAGGCTCTGGTCACCCGTGTAGGCGTGCGTGGTTGTCATGAAGCCCTGCTCCACGCCGAAGGCATCGTCCAGGACCTTGATCATCGGGACGAAGCAGTTCGTCGTGCAGGAAGCGTTCGAGACGACGTGGTGCTTCGCCGGGTCGTAGTCGTCGTCGTTCACGCCGACGACGAATGTGGCGTCGGCGTCGCCGGAAGGCGCCGAGATGATCACCTTGCGGGCACCGGAGCCGAGGTGCAGGGCGGCCATGTCGCGAGCCGTGAAGAAACCGGTCGACTCGATGACGACGTCAACGCCCAGGTCTCCCCACGGCAGGTCGGCCGGGTTGCGTTCGGAGAGGACCCTGATCTTCAGGCCGTCGACCGTGATGCCGTCCCGGGTGGCTCTCACCCTGGCATCCAGCCTGCCGTGGACCGAGTCGTTGGCCAAGAGGAATGCCATGGTGTCGATCGACCCCAGGTCGTTGACGGCGACGAACTCCAGGTCGGCGCCCCGGGCCCTGGCGGCCCGGAAGAAGTTGCGGCCTATGCGGCCGAATCCGTTGATGCCCACACGGACTGTCATTCGAAGTGCTGCCTCCTGCGACGGGTCGTCGCCCACTGGTGCGGATCAGGCCGGCGCCGTGTCTGCATACCGGACCCATGTATTGCTAGCCGATCGGTTAGCCGACGATACGGTTACCAACGCGGAAATCGGTCACATGTTCGCGGCCGTACAGGTCGAGAGGGCGGCACCCAGGAGTACCGGATCGTGGAGTCTTCCACCCGACGCCGAGACCGGAGCCCACTTCACCGGACAGGTCTCGGGCATCTCGCCGTCGAATGCCTCGTCCAGCAGGACCATGTCCGGTCGGATCCCGTGGTCCTCCAGGACCAGGAGCTGGTCGTCCAACGCCTCCGGTGACTCGACGTCGGGTTGCAGGTTCGCCACAAGCACCGTCGGACCACCCCGTCCGGCCAGGGCCTCGACCACGTCACGTGCCAGCGTCGCCGCCAGGACGCTCGTGTAGAGCGATCCCGGGCCCAGAACCACCTGGTCGGCGGCGGCTATGGCTTCTCCCACCTCGGGGGGCGACGACACGTCGGGTGGCACGAGCCGGAGCCTCACTATCCCGGAGGCCCGGTGTACGGCCACCTGCCCCTCCACCTCCCAGTCGCCCGTGTCGGCAACCAGGTCCACCGGCTGGCTGGTGGCGGGCAGCACCCGGCCGACGGCGCCCACCAGGCGGCCCACCTCGTCGAGGGAACCCAGGAGGTCGTCGCCGGCGCCGACCATGCCGGCGATCAGGAGGTTCCCGATGGCATGCCCGTCCAGTTCTCCACCCGAGAACCTCCAACCCAGCTCTGCTGTGAGCATCGAACCGTCACCGAGGGCCTCGAAGCAGCGCCTCAGGTCGCCGGGCGCCGGGCCTCCGGCGGCAGCCCTGATCCGCCCACTGGAGCCGCCGTCGTCGGCGATCGAGACCACCGCCGTGATCTCCTCCGCATATGTCCGAACGGCCCGCAGGCTGGTGGCCAGGCCGTGGCCTCCGCCCAGGGCGCAGACCCGGCGCGGGGTGCTCACCGCTCGACGTCGCGGTGGCTCACCACCGGGTCGAAGCCCCTGCCCCTGAGCATCTCGGCGACCGTCTCGGCGACCGCCACCGAACGGTGTCGACCACCCGTACACCCGAAGGCCACCGAGAGGTAGGACTTGCCCTCGGCCACGTAGGACGGCATGAGGACGGCCAGCAGGTCGCCCAACTGGTCCAGGAAGTCCTGGGTCGCCTCATGGGCGAGGACGTACTCGCTGACCGGGCCGTCCCGCCCGCTCAACGGGCGGAGGTCGGGTATCCAGTGTGGGTTGGGCAGGAACCGGCAGTCGAACACCAGGTCGGCGTCCCGGGGTAGGCCGTGCTTGTAGCCGAACGAGGTGATGGTCGTACGCATCGGTCGATCGTCGGCCTCGCCGTAGAGGGCCGACACCCGGTCACGCAGCTCGTGGACGTTGAGGTCGGAGGTGTCCAGCACCAGGTCGGCGGCGGTCCGGACTGGATCCATGATGTCCCGCTCGGCCTCGATGGCGTCCTGGAGCCCCTCATCCACCGGGAAGGGGTGCGGGCGCCGGCTGCTCTCGTAGCGACGCACCAGCGCCTCCGTCGAACAGTCCAGGAACACCACACGGAGGCGCTCCCCCGTCTCCCGCAATTCGGCCACCGCCCGAAGCGTCTCGCCGCCCGTCAGGTCGGCCCGAAGCACGAACGCCACCCGGTCCCACGCCGAGCCGCCTCCCAGCGCCAGATCGGCCACCTTGGAGGCGATGTCCGGGGGTAGCCGGTCGATGACGAACCAGCCCAGGTCCTCGAGGTCCTTGGCGAACTCGCTGCGCCCGGCCCCCGAGAGGCCGGTGATCACCAGTAGGTCGCTCATGGGAGCAGCGTAGACGGCGCCCCGGGTGCCCTTCCCTGCAGACCGTGGCCCTCAGGCCACCACTTCGGCAATGGACACGGACAGCGTCTCCCTCAGGCCTCCCTCTCGGCCACCAGGACCAGGAGACGTGGGATGGTCGAGGCCTCCCGGTACTCCGACGCCCGGGCCAGGAAGCCCTCCGGCGGTGCCGGTTCGTGCATGCGTCGCAGCACCATGCCGTGGTCGGCCATGGCGTTCACATACCGGCTGAGGGGCCGGTGTACGAAAGGCAGGAACACGTCCTTGTGGACCTCCTCCAACTCGATGGACTCCACCAGGTATGGCCCAATGCGCCAGTACTGCTCCGGAGGGTCCAGGACCTGGTCGTCGATCCAGCCGCTACCCGGTGTCTGGAGGAGGGGGTGGTTGAGGAAGAAGGCGAACCGCCCACCCGGCCGGAGCACCCGGGCCACCTCGGCGATGGCCTCGTCGACCGCCTCTATGTGCTCGAAGACCAGGCAGGCCACCACGGCGTCGAAGGAGGCGTCGCCGAACGGAAGGTGGTCGGCACCTGCACGCAGGTAGGACGGGCCACCAGCACGGGCCACGGCCGCGAGGACCTGCGCCGCCGCGGGATCCACGCCCACGACCGCCGACGCTCCCAGGCCGGCCGCCAGGCGGCTGATCTGGCCCTCCCCGGCCCCCACGTCCAGAATTCGGTCGTAACCGGCCAGCAGATCGGCGGCCAGCGGAAGTATCTGCTCGGTGTACTCGGCATCGGTGCCATCTGTGAAGCTGTCTTGCCACCATCCGGCGTGTTCCTCCCACGGGTCCGCGTCCGCGGCGTCATCGTCCACCGTCTGAGCCTCGCACGGCCCGGTGCCGAGCGTGGACATTGGCAGGCCGCCACACAGGGCCCGGGTGTGGCCGCCCCCTAGCCTCCTCGGGCGTGGCCGCCGCCCTCGCCCTCCTGTCCGCCCTGCTGTTTGGGGCCGCCGACTTCTTCGGCGGAACGGCGGCGCGCCGCACCCACGTTCTGGTGGTGGTGGCCGCCTCGCACCTAATTGGCCTCGCCCTGATCCTCGCAGTCGCCCCGGCCATAGCCGAGACCGTCTCCGGCCGGGACCTGGCCTACGGGGCCCTGGCCGGGCTGTTCGGACTTCTAGGCATTGGCCTCCTCTACCACTGTCTCAGCCAGGGTCCGATGGCTGTCGTGGCACCGATCACCGCCATCAGCAACTTCGCCCTTCCCGTCCTCTGGGGAGTGGCCTTCGGGGAGCGCCTCTCGGCGGTCAACGTGGTCGGGGTGCTCCTTGGACTGGTCGCCATCACCCTCGTCTCCCGCGGACCCAACACAGGTGGAGTGGCCAGCCCCACACGCGTTCCCACCACCCTCCTGCTGGAAGCGCTGCTCGCTGGTGTGGGATTCGCAGGGTTCTACATCGTCATGGCCGCCACCGCTGAGGCCAGCTTTCCCTGGCCCCTTGTCAGCGCCCGTGTGGTGGCGGTCGGTGTGGCACTCCTGCTGCTTGTTCGCGTCGGGCGCTCCCCGATCCCGAGGAGGGCCGAGGGCGGAACGGCCATCGTCATGGCCGGCCTCCTCGACATGATGGCAAATCTGGCCATCCTGGCGGCCATTCACCGTGGGTTGCTCAGCCTCACGGTGGTTCTTGCCTCGCTGTACCCGGCTACCACCGTCATCCTGGCCCGAACGGTCCTCGACGAGCGGATGAGTCGGAGCCAGGTGGTTGGCCTGTTCGGCGCACTGGCCGCCGTGGCCTGCATCGTCGGCGGATGAAGGCTCAGCCCGGCCGATGGACCTTGGCGAAGACCGCTGCAGCCACCTTGTCCGGCAACCACGACAGCGCCTTCAGGTCGTACAGCGATGCACGCTGTACGGCACGCACCCCGCCGAAGGCAGCCACCAGGCGCTTCCGCCTGGTCGGCCCTAGGCCGACTATGCCGTCCAGCACAGAGCCCGTCATGCGCCGGGAGCGGAGCCGACGGTGGTATTCGATGGCGAACCGGTGGGACTCGTCACGGATCCGCTGCAGCAGGTAGAGCGCCTCCGAGCCGCGCTCCAGGCGAACCGGCACCGACGACCCTGGGCGGTACACCTCCTCGAACTGCTTGGCCAGCGAGGCGACCGGGATCCGGTCGCCCAGGCCCATCTCGGCGACCACGCGTTCGGCCACCCCCAACTGTCCCTTTCCACCGTCCACTAGGAGCAGTTGTGGTGGGTAGGAGAAGCGACCCGGTCGCTCATCGAGGGGCACGGCCTGCTCCTCCAGGAAGGCCGTAAGGCGCCGGGTGAGCACCTCGGCCATCGCCGCGTAGTCGTCGTTGCCCTCCACCTGTCGGATCTTGAAGTGCCGGTACTCCGACTTGGCGGGCAGGCCGTCCTCCATGACCACCATCGAGCCCACGTAGTCGGTGCCCTGGAGGTGGCTCATGTCGTAGCACTCGATCCGCAGCGGGGCCTCGGGCAGCCCCAGAGCCTCCTGCAGTTCGCTCAGGGCCCGGGCCCGGGTGTTGTGGTCTGCTGCCCGCTTCAGGCGGTGCCGCACGAACTCCTCCTCGGCGTTGCGCGTGACGGTCTCCAGCAGGGATCGCCTGTCCCCTCGCTTCGGTACCCGGATCGTCACCGGTCGACCGCGTTCGGCTGCCAGCCACTCGGCCAGCAGCGGCCCGTCATCCGGATCCTCGGGAACCAGCACCTCGCGGGGTATCCCCTGCGGGGGATCCTCCCGGTAGTGGGCCGACAGGACCTCGGCCACCAGCCGCCCCCGGTCCAGGTCCTCCGCCCTGTCCACCACGAAGCCCTTGCGCCCCACCACCCGTCCCCGTCGTACGTAGAACACCTGGGCCGCCGTCTCCAACTCGTCGCCCGCCAGGCCGATGACGTCGAGGTCCTCATGGCGGGCGGCCACCATCTGCTGCTTCTCCAGCACCCTCAGCACGCTGGTGAGCCGGTCGCGCAGGCGGGCCGCCGCCTCGAACTCGAGGGCCTCGGAGGCGTCAGCCATCTCCTCCCTGAGTCGGGCGACCACCTCGTCGGTGTCGCCGTCCAGGAACCGCAGCAGATCGCTCACGATTCCGGCGTAGTCCTCTGCTGTGACCTCCCCGACGCACGGGCCACTGCACTTCTCGATGTGGAAGAGGAGGCACGGCCGGCCCATGCGCTGGTGCTCGTCGAACTTCGAGTCGCTACAGGTCCGGGCCGGGAAGGTACGCAGCAGCAAGTCGAGGGTCTCCCGGATGGCCCCGGCGTGGCCGTAGGGCCCGAAGTACCTGACCCCCCGCTTCCGCTTTCCCCGGGTGACCATCGGACGCGGCCACTCGTCGCCCACCGTCACCGCCAGGAACGGGTAGGACTTGTCGTCCTTCAGGTCGACGTTGAAGCGCGGCCGGTGCTCCTGGATGAGGTTGAACTCCAGCATCAGGGCCTCGAGCTCGTTGGCGACCTGGATCCACTCCACCGTGGCCGCCTCGTCGAGCATCTGGGCCGTACGGTTGGCCATCCTGTCCCGCCGCCCGAAGTAGCTGTTCAGGCGGTTCCGGAGGCTCTTGGCCTTGCCCACGTACAGGACTCGACCCTCGGCATCGCGGAACTGGTACGACCCCGGTGCGTCGGGCACCGTGCCCGCCACTGGACGTTCGACCATCGTCAGAGAGTAGGGGCCGTGCACCCCTGGTGGGACCGTCGGGTCGTCGGCCGTCACATCACGGTGGACGCCGAGACGGCCGAGTGGACCAGGGTGGCCCTGGACCGGATGCTCGCCATCACCTGATCTGAGGCAGTCGGCAGACCTGGGTCAGGCCAGCATCCCTGCCAGGAACCTGCCGGTGTAGCTCCCTGGAACCTGTGCAACCTGCTCGGGCGTCCCGACGGCCACCACCGAACCGCCCTTGTCGCCACCCTCCGGACCCAGGTCGACCAGCCAGTCGGCCGTCTTGACCACGTCCAGGTTGTGCTCGATGACGATGACCGTGTTTCCGTGGTCGACCAGGCGGTTGAGCACGCCCAGCAGCTTGCGCACGTCCTCGAAGTGGAGCCCGGTGGTCGGTTCGTCGAGTATGTAGACGGTGTGTCCGGTGGGACGCTTGGCCAGTTCGCTGGCCAACTTCACCCGTTGGGCCTCCCCTCCCGACAGGGTGGGAGCCGACTGTCCGAGGCGCACATAGCCCAGCCCGACGTCGACCAGGGTCTGCATGTGCCGGGTGATGGAAGGCTGGTTCTGGAAGAAGCCGAGCGCCTCGTCGCACGACATGTCCAGGACGTCGGCGATCGTCCGGCCCTTGAAGCGCACGTCCAGGGTGTCCCGGTTGTAGCGCTGTCCCTTGCAGACCTCGCATGCGACGTAGACGTCGGGCAGGAAGTGCATCTCGATGCGGATGGTGCCGTCGCCCGAGCAGGCCTCGCACCGTCCGCCCTTCACGTTGAAGCTGAACCGGCCCGGCTGGTAGCCCCGGATCCGGGACTCCTCGGTCCTGGCGAACAGTTTCCGGACGTGGTCGAACACGCCCGTGTAGGTGGCCGTGTTGGACCGTGGCGTCCGACCTATGGGCGCCTGGTCGATGTTGATGACCTTGTCGATGCCCTCGGAGCCCTCCAGCGCCCTGTGGAGTCCGGGTGGCACCTTGGAGCGGTACACCCTCTGCATGAGGGCCTTGTGCAGGATCTCGTTCACCAGGGTCGACTTGCCCGATCCGGAGACGCCGGTGACCGCCACGAAACAGCCAAGCGGGAACTCCACGTCGATGTCGTGGAGGTTGTTCTCGCGGGCACCCCTCAGCAGCAATCGGTCGCCGTCGGCGGGGCGGCGGACCTGCGGTACCAGGATCTCCTTCCCGCCTGAGAGGTACTGCCCGGTGAGGGAATGCTCCAGTGCCAGGAGGCCCTCCAGGTCGCCGGAGTGGACCACCTCGCCGCCGTGCTCCCCGGCTCCGGGTCCGATGTCGACCACGTGGTCCGCTGCCCGGATGGTCTCCTCGTCGTGCTCGACGACGATCACCGTGTTGCCCAGGTCACGGAGCCGCTCCAGGGTGTCGATGAGGCGCCTGTTGTCCCGCTGGTGGAGGCCGACGGACGGCTCGTCCAGCACGTACAGCACGCCGACCAGGCCGCTGCCGATCTGTGAGGCCAGGCGGATCCGCTGGGCTTCACCCCCGGCCAGGGTTGCCGCAGAGCGGGACAGGCTGAGGTAGTCGAGGCCCACGTCCAGCAGGAAGCCCAGCCGGGCGTTGACCTCCTTGAGGACCTGCTCGGCAATGATCGCCTCCCTGTCGGTCAACTCCAGGTCCCGAAGGACCGCGGCCGCCTCAGCGATCGACAGGCCGCAGACCTCGGCCAGGGAATGTCCGTCGATGGTCACGGCCCGCGAGAGGGGGTTGAGCCGAGCCCCCCCACAGTCGGGGCAGGCCACCTGGCGCATGTAGCCCTCGAAGTGCTCCCGTTGGACATCGGACTCGACGTCCTGGTGGCGGCGTCGCAGGTAGGGCATCACGCCCTCGAAGTTGGCCGAGTAGACACGGGAGCGGCCGAACCGGTTCTTGTACCTGACCTGGACCCGACCCCCGATGCCGCCGTCTAGGAGGGTTCTGCGGTGCTTCGCCGAGAGCTTCCGCCAGGGCATGTCCGGGTCGATGCCCTGGTCGGCGGCGACGGCCTCGATCAGCCGGGCGAAGTAGCGGTTGCGGCCTCCCGACCAGGGCGCGATGGCGCCCTCCGAGAGGCTCAGGTCGGCATTCGGGACCACCAACTCAGGGTCCACCTCGAACACCGAGCCCAGCCCGTTGCAGTGCTCGCACGCGCCGTAGGGGCTGTTGAAGGAGAAGTTCCGAGGGGCCAGGTCCTCGAACGATTTGCCGTCACTGGGTCGGGAGAGGTGCTGGCTGAACACGATGGTCCTGGGTTCGGCCGGCTGGCCGTCCTCGTCGACGTCGGCGTCCCGGGGGACCACCTGAATCTCGGCCACTCCCTCGGTGAGGGCCAGCGCCGTCTCCATCGACTCGGTGAGGCGTCGCTCCAACCCGTCGCGCAGCACCAGGCGGTCCACGACCACCTGAATGGTGTGCATCTCGTAGCGGGCCAGGTCCACGTCGTCGCCTAGCTCGTGGGGTTCGCCGTCCACGATGGCCCGGCTGAAGCCCTGGGCTGCCAGGTCGGACAACAGGGTGTCGTAGGTGCCCTTCCGCCCCCGCACGACCGGTGCCAGCACCTGGAACCGGGTGCCCTCCTCCATCTCCAGAACCCGGTCCACGATCTGTTGGGGTGTCTGGCGGACCAGGCGCTCGCCGGTCTCGGGGTCGTGGGGCAGGCCGATTCGGGCGTAGAGGAGTCGCAGGTAGTCGTACACCTCGGTGATGGTGCCGACCGTGGAACGGGGGTTGCGCGAGGCGCTCTTCTGGTCGATGGAGATGGCCGGTGAGAGTCCCAGGATGAAGTCCACGTCGGGCTTGTCGATCTGGCCCAGGAACTGCCTGGCGTAGGCCGACAGCGACTCCACGTAGCGACGCTGTCCCTCGGCATAGATGGTGTCGAAGGCCAGCGACGACTTGCCGGATCCCGAGATCCCGGTGAACACGATCAGCCGGTCCCGAGGGAGGTCCAGGTCGACGTCCCGGAGGTTGTGTTCGCGCGCTCCCTTGACGATCAACCGGTCCGACATCGCCGGCGAGCCTAGGCCGGGATCGGTGGACGCCACGGGCCGGCGCCCTGCCCACCCCGCACCATCGGCGTGGGCTCCGGACCAGGGTCAGACGGCCTCTGAGAGGTCCCGAAGCTCGCGTTCGATCTCCCTGATCTCGTCCCGGAGCCTGGCCGCGTACTCGAACCGCAGGTCGGCAGCGGCTTCGCCCATCTCCTGTTCGAGGGTGAAGAGCAGGCGCTGCAGGTCGTCCAGTCCCATGGCGGCGAAGTCCTTGGCCAGGCGTTCCGTACGGCGCCTGCGACCTGCCGAGGTGGGGGCCTCGGCGCCGGGCCGGATCATCTCCAGAATGTCGCTCACCGCCTTGCGCACGGTCTGGGGGTCGATGCCGTGCTCGGAGTTGTAGGCCTGCTGCATGCTCCGACGTCGCATCGTCTCGGCGATGGCCCGCTGCATCGACGGGGTGACCGCGTCGGCGTACATCACCACCTCGCCGTCGACGTTACGGGCCGCTCGGCCGATGGTCTGGACCAACGAGGTCTCGCTGCGCAGGAACCCCTCCTTGTCGGCATCCAGGATGGCCACCAGGGACACCTCGGGAAGGTCCAGGCCCTCGCGCAGGAGGTTGATGCCGACCAGCACGTCGAACTCGCCGAGCCGTAGGTCCCTCAGGATCTCGATTCTCTGCAGCGTGTCCACGTCCGAATGGAGGTAGCGCACCCTGACCCCCTGCTCCAGCAGATAGTCGGTCAGGTCCTCGGCCATCTTCTTCGTGAGCGTGGTCACCAGCACCCGCTGCTGTGCGGCCACCCGGCCCGCGATCATCTCCAACAGGTCGTCGATCTGCCCCTTCGTGGGACGAACCACCACCTCCGGGTCGACCAGGCCCGTGGGACGCACGATCTGCTCGACCACCCGACTGCTGGCCTCCAACTCCCAGTCCCCGGGCGTGGCCGACAGGAGCACCACCTGGCCGACACGGCCGGTGAACTCCTCGAAGGTCAACGGCCGATTGTCGGCGGCCGACGGCAGCCGGAAGCCGTGCTCGATGAGGGTCTTCTTGCGGCTGCGGTCGCCAGCGTGCTGACCGTGCAGCTGGGGAACGGCCACGTGCGACTCGTCCAGCACCACGAGGAAGTCGTCCGGGAAGTAGTCCAGCAGGGTGTAGGGCCGATCACCGTACGACCGGCCGTCCAGGTGCATCGAGTAGTTCTCGACCCCGTTGCAGTAGCCCAGCTCGGCCAGCATCTCGAGGTCGTACTCGGTCCGCATTCGGAGTCGCTGGGCCTCCAGCAACCTGCCGTCGGCTTCGAACTCCGCCAACCGGGCGGCCAGTTCGGCTTCGATCCCGGTGATGGCCCGACGGATGTTGGCTGCGTCGGCCATGTAGTGCGTGGCCGGGAAAACCACCAGTTCGCCCACCTGGCGGAGGTGCTCGCCGGTGAGCGGATCCACCTCGGTGATGGACTCGACCACGTCGCCGAACAGGGATATGCGGAATGCAGTCTTCTCATAGGCGGGGTGGATCTCGAGCGTGTCGCCCCTGACCCGGAACCTGCCCCTTCCCAGCACCATGTCGTTGCGCTCGTAGTGCATGTCGATGAGCCGACCCAGGGTGGCACGGTGGTCTATCTCGAGGCCGACCTCCAGGACCAGCAGTTGGCCCTCGTAGTGCTCCGGTGATCCGAGCCCGTAGATGCACGAGACCGATGCGACCACGATGGTGTCCCGCCGGGTCAGCAGCGAGGCGGTCGTAGAGTGTCGCAGCCGGTCGA
This sequence comes from Acidimicrobiales bacterium, assembly GCA_022452145.1. Taxonomy (NCBI): domain Bacteria; kingdom Bacillati; phylum Actinomycetota; class Acidimicrobiia; order Acidimicrobiales; species Acidimicrobiales bacterium. Next base: position 13,706 of record JAKURY010000014.1, read on the forward strand.
TCTCGTCGTTCACCGAGGAGTCCTTTTCGATGAAGGTGTCCGAGGTCGGGAGGTACGCCTCGGGTTGGTAGTAGTCGTAGTACGAGACGAAGTACTCGACCCGGTTGTCGGGGAAGAACTCCCGGAGCTCGTTGGCCAGCTGGGCGGCGAGCGCCTTGTTCGGGGCTATGACCAGGGTGGGCCGCTGCACTCGCTCGATGGTCCAGGCAATGGTGGCGCTCTTGCCGCTCCCGGTGATGCCGAGGAGCGTCTGGAACCTCTCTCCGCCCAGGATCCCGTCGCTCAACTCCTCGATGGCCCGTGGCTGGTCACCGGCCGGTTCGAAGGGTGCCTCCATCCGGAAGGCATGGCCACGGGACGGCCCGACCTGGCCCGTGGAGATTGCCGAAGGTGGTCCGGAAGACATCGTGTCGGCCATCGGGGCATGGTACCCAGCACCCGCCGGCGGCTCCCGTTTACGATGGCGGGGTCAGCTGTCCTCGGCCCTGCTGCCGATTCGAGGTACCCCAGAGCCGGACTGCGGGCGTTCCAGGCTGCAGATCCATGACCATGCTCGGTCCACCTCCCGGGTCAGGTCCTCGAGGCTGCCGCCGTTGTCGACCACCAGGTCGGCCCGACCCAGGCGTTCCTCCCGGGATGCCTGGCGCGCTATCCGGCTCCGGGCATCGTCCGGTGTGAAGCCACGGCCGGCCACCAACCGCGTGACGGCCACCTCCGGATCGACGTCGACCACGATGACCCCGGCCAGGCCCTGGTGGCCCGACTCGACGAGCAGTGGTATGTCCAAGATCACCGTGGCGTCGGTATCGGCCAGTGCTTCGCGTCGCCGGCTCATCTCGTCGCCCACAGCCGGATGGACGATCCCGTTCAACGCCGCCAGCTCATCCGCATCGGCGAAGACGATGTCCGCAACCGCCTGGCGGTCCAGCCCACCGTCGTCGTCCAGGATCCTGTCGCCCCACCGCTCGACCATGGCCGTGAAGACCGGTGTGCCGGGTGTCTGCAGGTCCCGGACGATGGCGTCGGCGTCCACCAGGGACGCTCCCCGGTCCCCGAGCATCGCCGCCACGGTGGACTTGCCGGAGCCAATCCCGCCGGTCAGGCCTATTTCCAGCATCTGGCCAGGGTCGACTTCAACGTGGCCCCGGACGGATCAGACCCCGGTGGTCTCCGGCTCGACGACCTCGGCTGCCTCATCGTCGGAAACGTCGTCGGTAGCTGCCTCATCGTCGGAAACGTCGTCGGTAGCTGCCTCATCATCGGAAACGTCGTCGGTAGCTGCCTCATCATCGGAAACGTCGTCGGTGGCGGTAGCCGCGCCCTCGTCGAACATGTCGGCCCAGGCCTCCTGACCCTCCGAGTCTTCACCACCGATGAAGTTGCCCTCATCGTCGTAGGCGTGCTCGCCGAAGTGCTCCTGGTACTCGGCTGCGACGATGCCTCCCTCGGCGGCCTGCTTGACCGACAGGCTGATCCGGCGGCGCTGGAGGTCGAGGTCGATGATTTTCACCCAGAGTTCCTCACCCGGGGTGACCACCTGCTCGGGCAACTCGACGTGGTGGGCTGACATCTCGGAGATGTGGACGAGGCCCTCGATGCCGTCACCGACCTGGACGAACGAGCCGAAGGGAACGAGCTTGGTGACCCGGCCGTAGACCAGTTCGCCGACCTGGTGAGCGCCGGCGAACTCCTGCCACGGATCCTGTTGGGTGGCCTTCAGGGAGAGGCTGATGCGCTCCCGGCCCAGGTCCACCTCAAGCACCTGGACCTCGATCTCATCACCCACGGTCACGACCGAACCGGGGTGGTCGACGTGCTTCCATGACAGCTCGGAGACGTGCACCAGGCCGTCCATGCCGCCCAGGTCCACGAAAGCACCGAAGTTGACCACGCTGGACACGACGCCCATACGGATCTCGCCGGGCCGCAGGTTGTGGAGGAACTCCTCACGCTGTTCCTTCTGGGTCTCCTCCAGCCACGCCCGCCGGGACAGGACCACGTTGTTGCGGTTCTTGTCCAACTCGATGATCTTTGCGTCGATCGTGGTGCCGATGAAGGGCTGCAGGTCACGGACCCGCCGCAGATCCACCAGGGAGGCCGGCAGGAATCCCCGCAGGCCGATGTCCACGATGAGGCCGCCCTTGACCACCTCGATGACGGAGCCGGAGACGATGCCATCGCCTTCCTTGATCTCCTCGATCCTGCCCCAGGCCCGCTCGTACTGGGCCCGCTTTTTGGAGAGGATCAGGCGCCCGTCCCTGTCCTCGCGTTGGAGGACCACGGCCTCGATCTTCTCGCCGACGGCCACAACCTCGCTGGGGTCGACGCCGTTGCGGATCGACAGCTCGCGTGGAGGGATCACGCCTTCGGACTTGTACCCAATGTCGAGGAGGACCTCGTCCTTGTCGACCCGTACGACGGTGCCCTCCACGAGCTGCCCATTCTCGACGTCGACCATGGTGGCCGAGTAGGCCTCCTCCAGGGTCAGGGTGCCGAGGTCGTTCTCGGTGATCGGGCGGGGAACGTACTCGCCGCTCTCGTCGAAGGTCCCCATGGGCGTGGATTCGAGGGCGGTTGCGGTCAGGGTGAGGTCGGACACGTGTTCTTCTCGTCGGATGGGAGTAGGTGGACAGGGTCAGTCCGGGAGCCCACGGTTGCGCGGATCGGACCGCAAGAGCCTACCGGGGGACGACTGCTACAGCGCCCGGAGCCGTTCCAAACTGTCCGAGGCCCGTTCCAGGCTGTCCGAGGCCTGCTCCGGGGCGCTCTGTGCTCATTCGGGGTGCCGATGTCCGGCTCAGGGGCACCGCCGCCCCAGGACCAGGAACTCCGGGTGCTCCAGGTCGGGTGCCCGATCCGAGTAGTCCCCCGGCCGGACCGAGCGGATTCCGATCACCTCCAGGCCAGCCCGGTCACAGAGGAGGCGAAGCTCACGTGGGGTGAAGCAGGTCGTCCACAGGTCGGCCGCGACCTCCGACCCGTCGACACCGCGCAGCACCGTCCGCTCCTGGTTGACCCCGGAGCCCGCATCGAAGTCGTCATGGTCCTCCAGGAAGCGGACCTGGAAGTAGGCGGAGAAGGCACTCATGGCCACTCCCCCGCCGGGCTTAGCCGCCGCCACGATTCGCTCCAGGATCACCCCGTCCGGGTCCACCACCCCATCGTCGGCTCCCGGGCCGCCTGCCAGGCCGAAGGCCCCCTGGCAGAGGGAGATGACGGCATCGAACTCCGCTTCGAAGTCCATCCGTCGGGCGTCACCGACGACGAAGGAGGCGCCGTCAGGAGCCTCCAGGCGGGCGAGGTCGATGAAGGTGGACGAGACGTCCACACCCACCACCGAGAATCCACGTCGGGCCAGCTCGTGGGCGTGGCGACCGGGCCCGCAGCCGACGTCCAGGATCCGCTGGCCAGACCTCAGGCCCAACGCGGCCACGATGGTGTCGACCTCATGGACCGTGCCGTAGGTGAACGAGTAACGCAGGTAGGCGGCACCCAGGTGGTCGGCCACCTCCTCGAACCAGTGGTTCCCGCCCCGTTCGACCACCTGGCCTCCCTCAGCCCTTGGCGGCGGCCCAGGTGGTGCCGACCGCCACCTCCACGGCCAACTCGACCCGCAGCTCGTAGGCGCCGGTCATCTCGGCCCGGACCATGGCCTCGACCTCGGAGAGCTCGTCGGGCGGCACCTCCAGGATGACCTCGTCGTGGACCTGCAGGACCAGGGCCGTGGTCGCCCCGGCGTCCCGGAGACCCCGGTCGATGCGGATCAGGGCCACCTTGAACACGTCTGCGGCCAGACCCTGAATGGCGGCGTTCATGGCCTGCCTCTCCCCCGCCAGCCTGACGTTGTAGTTGGGCGACGAGAGCTCCGGTATGCGCCGACGGCGGCCGAACAGGGTTTCCGTGTAGCCCTTCTGTCGGGCCTCTGCCACCGTCCGGTCCATGTAGGCACGGATCGCCGGAAAGGCCTCGAAGTACGAGTCGAGGATCTCGGCGGCCTCCTCCACCGGGGAACCGAGGCGCTGGGCCAGGCCGTAGGCCTCCATGCCGTAAGCCAGGCCGTATGCCACCATCTTCGCCCGGTTGCGGACCTCGGTGGTGACCTCCGAGGGGTCGATGCCCCAGGTCCGCGAGGCCACGGCGGTGTGCACGTCGTCTCCGGCCTCGAAGGCGGCGATGAGCCCCGGGTCATCGGCCAGGTGGGCAATGCAGCGCAGCTCTATCTGGTTGTAGTCGGCCACCAGCAGGGACCGGCCCGGCGCCGGCACGAAGGCTCGCCGGAATGCACGGCCGGCCTCGGTACGAATCGGGATGTTGTGGAGGTTCGGGGCGTCGGAGCTGAGCCGACCCGTCCTGGCCACCGTCTGGTTGAACGTCGCCCGGATCCGGTCTCCCGGCCCGACCGCGGCCAACAGGCCCTCGCCGTACGTGGAGCGGAGCTTCTCAACCTCCCGGTAGGCCAGCAGGTGATCAACCACCGGGTGGTCCCCGCGGAGCCGTTCCAGGGTCGCAGCGTCGGTCGAGTACCCGGTCTTGGTCTTCTTTCCCGGGGTGAGGCCCAGGTTTCCGAAGAGGACCTCCCGGAGCTGCTGGGTGGAGTTCACGTTGAACTCCTCCCCGGCAGCCTCGTGCACCATGCCCCGAAGCCGGTCGCAGTCCGACGTCAGTTGGTCGCGCAGCCGGGTCAGCTCGGCCACGTCGACCCCCACGCCCAGCTCCTCCATCCGGGCCAGCACGGCGACCAGAGGCACCTCGAGGGTGGCGTTCAGCTCGCGTAGGCCCTGGGCTTCCAGGGCTGCCAGGAGCGGCTCCTGCAGGACGGCTGCTGCCGCTGCCCGGACCCCCGCCTCGACCGCCGGGTCGAAGGTCTCCCCGGACAGGTCGAGCTGCCCATCAGGAGGCCCCAGGTCGGACAGGCTCCGCCCATCGTGGCGTTCCAGCAACGTCGCCAGGTCGTAGCCGGCGTCGGCCGGGTCCAGCAGGTACGCGGCCAGGGCCGTATCCATGACGAGTGTCACCTCGTCCAGCCCGAGGCGGGCCATGGCCCTGAGCGCCGGCTTGGCGTCGTGGGCCACCACCCCGGGTCCGCCCGGTCCGAGCAGGTTTCGGAGCGCCTCCAACGAGTCGGACAGCAAATTCTCGTCGACCCACCATGCCCGCTCGCCGTCGGACAACGCGATGCCGCCACCCAGACCGGGCCCGGTGGCGCTGGGCGGCGGGTCCTGCACTGTCGCCATCCCGATCGGGGATCCCGTGAGTGCCCGCACGGCGGCAAGGACCGCCGCCCTGTCGAAGCAACGTTCCACGGCCACCTCCAGGTCGCCGGCCGGGCCGCCGGGTCCATCGGCCGGTCCACCGAAGTCCACGCCCAGCAGAGGGGCGAGGTTCTTCCGGGCCCTGCTCAGCTCCAGTACCTCCAGGAGACCGCCCGCCCGCTCCATGTCGACCGGCCCCTGTTCGAGGTCGTCGACGCACAACCCGAGGGGGACGTCGCGCACCAGGGCCATGAGCTCCTCGTTCAGGCGTGCGAGCGCCTCGTGCGCCAGCAGGTTCTCGCTGAGCCTGGGGGTCTGCTCTCCGGCGGCAGCAAAGACGCCATCCAGCCCCCCATAGGCGTTGATCAGCTTCGCGGCCGTCTTCTCGCCGACGCCGGGGACACCGGGGAGGTTGTCCGAGGGGTCCCCCCGGAGTGCCGCATAGGCGACGTAGTCGACGGGTCGCACACCGGTGCGTTCCCGGATCCCCGCCTCGTCGTACAGGGCGTAGTCCGACACGCCCCGCCTGTTGTAAAGCACGCGGACATGGGGATCATCGACCAGTTGGTAGCTGTCCCGGTCGCCGGTGACGATGGTGACGTCCCGACCGGCGGCCGACGCCATGGTGGCCAGGGTGGCGATCACGTCGTCGGCCTCGAAGCCTTCGGCCTCCACCACCAGGAACCCCAGGGCATCGACCAACTCGCGCACGAGGTCCAACTGCTGGTAGAGGCTGTCATCCTGCCTCTCCCGGTTGGCCTTGTAGGAGGGCAGCCGCTCGTGGCGGAACGTGTCGCCCGGCAGGTCAAAGGCCACCACCACCCCGTCGGGCTCATGCTCCCGGAGCAGGGTGATCAGCATCTGGGTGAAGCCGAAGATGGCGTTCGTCTCCTGGCCGGACCTGGTCACCATGTCCCGAGAGATCGCGAAGAACGCCCGGTAGATCAGGGAGTTACCGTCGAGGATCAGCAGGCCGGACACCGGCCGGACAATACCGCGGACCCCGTGACCGCTACCGCCCACGGTCGGCCATGTACCGCTCCCGTGGGCAGGTCCGGTCAGGGGCGAAGGTCGTCGCCGATGACCGCCCGGGCCACGTCGGCCATGGTCCGGCGACCGGACATCGCTGTGACCTGGATGAAGCGGAAGGCCTCACCCTCCGACAGCCCAGCGTCGTCGATTAGGACGCCCTTGGCCCGGTCGATCGCCTTCCGGGCCTCCAGCCGGTCGGCCAGGGTACGGGCCTGGTCGGTCAGCGCACGCATCTCCCGATGGCGTGCCAGGGCAATCTCCACGGCCGGTACGAGTTCCGAACGTTGGAAGGGCTTAACCAGGTAGGCCAGTGCCCCGGCCTCGACGGCCCGATCGATGAGCTCCCGCTGGCTGAAGGCGGTGAGTATCACTACCGCGGCGTCATGGGAGGCGGCTATCCGTCGAGCCGCCTCGATCCCGTCAAGTCCCGGCATCTTGATGTCCAGGATGACCACGTCGGGATCCAGGTCGCCTACGAGCTCGACGGCGTGGTCGCCCCGACCCGTGTCACCGACCACGTCGTAGCCCTCGTCCTCGAGGGTCTCCTTCAGGTCCAGCCGGATTATGGCCTCGTCCTCGGCGAGGACCACCCGGACCCTGGTGGAAACCTCGCCTGGGGTGGCGCCGTCGGCGGCGATGCCGAGCGTCTCACCCATCGGCGGCCAGCCGGTCCAGCAGGCCGTCCTGGGCGGCCTCCAGTCGTGAGATCTCGGCCACCACCTCATCCCGGTGGCGGGCCATGGTACGGGCGTGTCGGTCTGCACCCCGATGGGCCCGCTCGGAGATGGCCGTCTCGGATACCAGCGACCTGACCCTGGCGTCGTCGGCGTCGGCGGCGAAGTGGGCCAACTGTTCCTCTGCCACCGCCAAGTCGGCCCGGAGCCGCCGAAGGCGGTCGCCGAGCTCTCTCAGCCGTCGTTCGATCACCGGTCGTGCCATGGGACTAGCCAGTCTACGGACCTGGAACCGCTGGGCCGTCCCGACCAGGCGAAGCCGACCGCATGGCCCATGGGAGGGGCCAGTCCAGGTCCGTCGCGACCGGGCGCAACGCTGCGGGGACGCCGCAGCCGGCAGCCTGTCGTCATCGTGCCCGGGGCGGGACTTGAACCCGCACGACCTCGCGGCCAGAGGATTTTGAGTCCTCCGCGTCTGCCAATTCCGCCACCCGGGCGACCGGCCGAGCCTACCGGTGGGCATTACCGCACCTGCCGGTCCCCATGCTCCCGCGCCGCCCATCTGGGCCACCGTGCCCAAAGGAGCCGCCCATCGGCCACACTATGGGCCGCAGGATTGGTCAGGCTGCCGCCCGGCCCGGCCGTGGCACCACCGCCCGAGGAGACCAACGATGATCGCCTTCACGTACTCCGGCCAGGGCTCCCAGCAGCCAGGCATGGGCGCTCCGTGGGTGGACCACCCGTCGTGGGAACTGGTCGAGGATGCCTCGGCGGCAGCCGGGCGGGACGTGGCCCACCTCCTGCTCGAGGCCGATGCCGAGAAGCTCCGCGCCACCCGCAACGCCCAACTGGCCACCTTCGTCACCAGCATGGTCATCCTGGACGCAGTGGCCCGCCTGGGCATCGACGCAGCCGGCCACGCTGGGCACAGCCTCGGGGAGTACAGCGCCCTGACGGCTTCTGGAGCGCTCGACTTCTCCGACGCGGTGGCCCTTGTCGTCGAGCGGGGCGAGGCCATGCAGGAGGCCGCCCGGGACCCGATCGGCACCATGGCTGCGGTTCTGGGCCTCGATGACGCCGGCGTGGAAGAGGCGTGTGCCGAGGTTGGTGGCTCCGTGTGGGTGGCCAACTACAACGCCCCGGGCCAGGTGGTAATAGCCGGTGACCCGGATGCCGTCGCCGCAGCCGGCGACGGGTCAAGGGCCCGTGGCGCCAAGCGGGTCACCGGACTGGAGGTATCCGGTGCCTTCCACACACCGTTCATGTCCCCGGCCAGGGACCGCCTCGGCGAGGCCATAGAGCGAACCGACCTCCGGTCGCCGGAGAGCGTGGTGGTGGCCAACGTGGACGCCGGCATCCATTCGAACCCCGCAACCTGGCGGGTGCTCATGAATGCCCAGCTGTGCAGCCCGGTCCGCTGGTCCCAGACACTCCAGACCCTGACCGGGGCCGGATTCACCACGTTCGTGGAGCTGGGCCCCGGCAGCGTTCTGACCAGCCTGGTGAAGCGCAGCCTGAAGGGGGCGCTGCGCCTCACGGTCAACACGCCTGACGACCTCGACACCCTCCTGGACGCGTTGGCCGCACCGCTCGACGATGGCGTCCATGCACCCGAGGGAGAACACCTCTTCGCCACGGACCGGATGGTGGTCAGCCCCTGCGCCGGGGTCTTCACCCCTGTGCCGGACCTGTATCCGGGCCAGCAGGTCGCAGCAGGCGCACTCCTCGGCCACATCGGCGTAGAGGAGGTCTACTCCCCGTTCGCCGGTGAGCTCATGGGCTGGCTGGCCGTGGAAACCGAACGGGTGAGCTCATCCAAGCCGATCGCCTGGCTGCGGGCCACCTGACCTTATGACGATTATCCCCGGGAGGGTGAGATGAGCCGAGTCGTGATGGTTACCGGAGGCAACCGGGGAATCGGGTTGGCATGTGCCCGTGCGTTCGCCGCAGACGGCCACCGGGTAGCGGTGACCTGTCGGGGCGAGGCCCCCGGGGAACTTGCCGACGCCGGGATCCTGGCCGTTCCGTGCGACGTCACCGATTCCGCAGCGGTCGAAGCCGCCTTCGCCTCCATCGAGGAGGGCCTGGGCCCGGTCGAGGTCCTCGTGGCCAACGCCGGCATCACCCGCGACGGCCTTGTGCTGCGGATGTCTGACGAGGACTTCATCGACGTGATCGACGCCAACCTGACCGGCGCCTTTCGCGTGGCCCGGAGGGCCGTCAGATCGATGATGAAGGGCCGCTGGGGTCGGATCATCCTGGTCTCGTCGATCGCCGGACGGATAGGCCAGACGGGCCAGGCCAACTATGCGGCCTCCAAGGCCGGTCTGGTCGGCCTGGGTAGGTCCCTGGCCAAGGAGTTCGCAAGCCGCAACGTGACGGTCAACGTGGTGGCACCGGGCCCGATCCTGACCGACATGCTCGCCGGCCTCCCTGAGGACCAGCAGGCCGCCTACGCCGAGGCGGTACCGCTGGGTCGCCTGGGAGGGGCCGAGGAGGTGGCGGCCGCCGTCACCTTCCTGGCCTCGGACGCCGCCGCCTACATAACCGGGGCGGTGCTCCCGGTCGACGGCGGCCTGTTCATGGGCTGAGCCCGTGTGTCGGCCTACATGGGCTGACCTCCGCCGGCTCCCCGGCTGACGGATCGTCAGGCTGTGACAGGAATGACCACCTCCTCCGGGGGGAATGGATTCCCCGCTTGGCCCGACCGCCGTAGGGTGATGCAGTTCAGATCACCGATGAGAAACGGAGCCTGACGGTGAGTAACGAGAATTTCGAAAGATTCACGAAGTGTGCGGTGGAGGTCCTCTCAGTCGATGCCGGGCAGGTAACCAGGGAGGCTTCCTTCGCCGACGACCTCAACGCCGACAGCCTCGACCTGGTAGAGCTGATCATGGCCCTCGAGGAGGAGTTTGGCGTGACGGTCGAGGAGGAGGAGCTCGAGGGCATCACCACGATCGGTGGCGCCTACGACCTCATCGCCTGCAAGCTCTGATGCCCCGTCGTCGGGTCGCCGTCACGGGACTGGGCGTCGTCGCCTCGTGTGGCATAGGCACCGACGCGTTCTGGGACGGCCTCTGCGGAGACGCACCGGTGGGTGACAGGCGGGTCCACGACTTCGATCCGACCCCCCACTTCAAGAACCCGAAGGAGGTCCGACGGAGCGACCGGTGCACCCAGTTCGCCATCGCGGCCGCCGACATGGCCCTCGAGCAGGCCGGCCCCCTGACCGCCGATCCGTTCCGTAGCGGCGTGTTCATCGGTACCGGCATCGGCGGGATTGCCACCCTCGAGGATCAGATCCTGATCATGCATGAGAAAGGCCCCCGTCGGGTGTCGCCCTTCATGGTGCCCATGATGATGCCGAATGCCGCTCCGGCGGCTGTCTCCATGCGCCACGGCTTCCAGGGTCCGGCTGAGAACACCTGCACTGCGTGTGCCGCCGGCACCCATGCCGTGGCCAACGCCGCCCGCCTCATCGCCCACGGGCGCTGCGACGTTGTGCTTGCTGGCGGCAGCGAAGCGGCCTTCGTAGAGACGGCGATAGCTGGCTTCACCAACATGACCGCCTTCTCCTCGCTCGGGATCTCACGGCCGTTCGACGCCGAGCGCGACGGCTTCGTCATGGGCGAGGGCGCCGGCATCCTGGTCCTCGAGGACTGGGAGATGGCCAGGGCCAGAGGGGCAACCATCCTCGCCGAGATACTCGGAGGGGCCAGCACGGCCGACGCCCACCACATCACCGCTCCGTCTCCCGGCGGCGTCGGAGCCATCACCTGCATGCGCCTCGCCCTCGAGGAGGCCGAGGTGGAGCCTGACCAGATCCGCCACGTGAACGCCCACGGCACCTCGACCCCGTTGAACGACATGGCCGAGGCCGTGGCCATGGCCGAGATCTTCGGCCCCGACGGGCCCCGGGTCACGTCCACCAAGGGGATCACGGGCCATGCCCTCGGCGCAGCCGGCGCCATCGAGGCCGTCGCCGTCGTGCTCTCCATGCAGAAGGGGCTCATCCCCCCGACAGCCGGCTACGCCACGGTGGATCCGGACATGCCGCCGATCGACCTGGTCACCGGATCGGCGGCCCCGTGGGAGCCGGGCATCTCGATGTCTAACTCGTTCGGGTTCGGCGGCCACAACGGCAGCCTGGTGATCGCTCCGAACTGATCGCCCCCTCCGTCGGCCCGGGGCCCACGGACCGTATCGATCAGGCGTCCTGTACGAAGACGAAGAGGAGATCACATCGGCAGGCCTCCTCGCCGTCAACCGACGCCCGACCACTCCCCCTGCCGGCCCTGGCCGACACCCGGCCCAACTCGACCTCGAGGTCCAGCCTCTCCCCGGGTAGGACCTGGCGGCGGAACCTGACACCGTCCAGACCCCCAAACAGCGCCAGGCGACCCGCGAAGTCGGGCCGGCTGAGCAGCGCATAGGCCCCCAGCTGTGCGATCGACTCGCACATCAGGACTCCCGGGAGCGTTGGGCGACCCGGGAAGTGTCCTGCGAAGAACGGTTCGGCTCCCGTCAACTGCCAGTAGCCCACGGCCCGTTCGCCCACCGTGACCTTGGTGACCTCGGTCAGCAGCAGGAAGGGGGCCCGGTGGGGTATCACCGCCTCAGGTGGCGGCAGGTCGGTCATCGGCTCGTCATACACCGGCGCCTCCCCGCTGGTCTGGCGAATCCGAGGAACGTACGAGGGCGCAGCAGGATCGCCCCGGCCTCACTGCCCACGGTGGTGTTCGCCTGCCGGTCGTCGCGGCCGGGCAGGTGCCGAGTGTTACCAGGCTCGGGGAGCGGAGTACTCCTCCGGTGCAGGTGTCTCTTCTTCTGCGGCTGCCTCGCCGGGCGCCCCGCTGCTCTTGGCGGCCGCCTTCAGCTTCGAGCCGACCGAGACCTTGCAGGCCCTGGTGGCGGCAACCTGGATCTCCTCACCCGTCTGCGGGTTGCGGCCCTTGCGGGCGGCCCTGATGACCTGCTCGAACGAGATCCAGCCGGGCACCGACACCTTGGCGTCACCAGATGCCACCTCCGCGGCCACCACCTCGAAGAATGCGTCCAGACAGGCGCCGGCGTCCTTGTTGGACACGCCAGCCCGACCGGCCATAGCTCCGATCAAATCGCTCTTGTTCATCGACCATCTCCTTTTTTTGGTCCCCGGATGGGCCTGCCCACCTGGTGGTCGAATGACATCCGACTACCTGAAGCGGCCCATGTCAAGCATTTCCGCCCAGCGTTCCGCTTGATTGCACGGATCTGCCCTACATCGAGGTGCTATGACAGAATCACAAGGGTTGACGAAGAGGACGTCGGGAGCCCCGTTTCGGGTTCAGTCGGGATCGTTCACCACGTGGCTGGCCGCACCCTCGAAGTACTCCATCACCGTCGTGGCCGCAGCCTCCAGGAGGTCCCCGGCGGCCACAGCGGTGGCCATGTGCCGGATCCAGGCGTCGCGCTCCTGTGTCCTGATCCGAAACGGTGCGTGGCGCATGCGGAGGCGGGGATGCCCACGCTCCGCGCTGTAGTCGGGCGGCCCGCCCCAGTACTGCTGGAGGAATCCGGCCAGATGGCGACGGGACTCCTCCAGGTCCTCCGGATAGAGGGGCCTCAGCAACTCGTCGGTGGCGACGCCGTCGTAGAAGCGATCCACGAGTGCGACGAACCAGTCCGGGCCGACGAGGTCGTAGAGGCTGTCGGCGGATCGACCATCCTCGGCCGTCCAGGGAGTTCGACGGCCCAGCGGGACCCTCACGAGGCGTCGAGGGCGGCGCGGAACCCGGCGACCAGCTCGCCAACGCCTTCCGGACCCGCGCCGTCGACCATGCGTTGCACGACCGCCGAGCCGACCACCACGCCGTCGCCGTGTCGCGACGCCTCGACCGCCTGGGCGGGTGTGCCCACCCCGACGCCGACGAGCACCGGAACGTCGGTCACGGCCTTCAGGCGGGTGGCGATCTCGACCGCGCTGGCCGCCAGCTCGGCCCTGACCCCTGTCACGCCCAGGAGCCCTACGCCGTAGACGAAGCCCCTGGAACGTCCACAGATCCGGGGAAGGCGGTCGTCGGGGGCGGTGGGTGCGGCGAGCAGGATCGACTCCACGCCGACGTCGGCGGCGACCTCCAGCCAGGGCTCGGCCTCCTCCAGGGGAAGGTCGGGCAGGATGCAGCCTGAGACACCGGCCTCCAGCAGCGAGTCGGCGAACCTCTCCAGGCCCATCCGATGGGCGATGTTGTAGTACGTCATCACGGCCAGCGGGACGCCCACGTCGGCGCCCCGGAGGGCATCGAGGATGCTGACCGGAGTGGCGCCGCCTGCCAGTGCCAGGTCGTTGGCGGCCTGGATGGTGGGCCCGTCCATGACCGGATCGGAGAACGGGATGCCGACCTCGATGGCGTCGGCGCCCGCTGCGGCAGCGGCCCGGGCGGTCTCGACCCAGTCGTCGCCAAGGCCACCGGTCAGGTAGGGCACCAGGCACTTGCCCCCAGCGTCCCGCCGAGCCCGAAGCGCCGTCTCCACCGGTCCGGTGACCCGATCGCCGCTCACGCCAGGATCTCCATCATCTGGGCGACGTCCTTGTCGCCACGACCCGAGAGGTTCAGGACCACGGACCTGCCGGCCAACGACGCCCGCTCTCTGGACACCCAGGCCAAAGCGTGGGCCGGCTCGAGAGCCGGAATGATCCCCTCGGCCCGACTCAGGAGCTGGAAGGCCTCCACCACCTCCGCATCGGTGACCGACTCGTAGCGCGCCCGCCCGACGGCCGCCAGGTGGCTGTGTTCCGGCCCGACGCCCGGATAGTCCAGCCCGGCGCTGATCGACTCGGCCTCCAGGACCTGGCCGAACTCGTCCTGCATCAGGTACGACTCCATGCCGTGGACGACCCCGGGCACGCCCCGACCGATCGCCGCCCCGCCTGCCGGCTCCACGCCCACCAGCTCGGTCGCCGCGTCGGCGAAGCCGGAGAAGATGCCTATGGCGTTCGATCCACCACCCACGCAGGCCACCACCACGTCCGGTGGGCCCCCCAGCAGTGTCTCGCTCTGCTCCCGGGCCTCACGACCAAGCACCTCCTGGAAGGTTCGCACCATCCATGGATAGGGGTGGGGTCCCATCACCGAACCGAGGCAGTAGTGCGACTCCTCCACCGTGGCGACCCAGTCGCGCATGGCCTCGTTCACCGCGTCCTTCAGAGTCCGGCTGCCGGACATGGCCGTCCGGACCTCGGCCCCCAGCAACCGCATGCGAAATACGTTCAACTCCTGGCGCTGCACGTCCACCTCGCCCATGTAGACGCAGCACTCCATGCCCAGCAGAGCGGCCGCCGTCGCCGCGGCCACGCCGTGCTGTCCGGCACCGGTCTCGGCCAGGAGCCGGGTCTTGCCCATCCTCCTGGCCAGGAGCGCCTGTCCGAGCACGTTGTTGATCTTGTGGGAACCCGTGTGGTTCAGGTCCTCGCGCTTCAGGAGCAACCGGCAGCCCAATTGTTCGGAGAGATTGTGGCATTCGGTCATCGGGGACGGCCGGCCGGCGTAGTCGGCCAGCAACCCGTCCAGGTCGGCCCGGTAGGACGGGTCGGCCCAGGCCTCCAGGAAGGCCTCCTCGAGTTCCAGCACCGCGGGGATCAGCGTCTCCGGGACGAAGCGACCACCGAAGTCGCCGAACCTGCCGTCGGGCGTCGGATCGGTCAGGCTCATGGTCGGGGGCCCCCGCTTTGGCTCGTAGTCCTCCTCACCGCCACTCCTCCTCCTGCCAGTCGAAGGGTTGACGCTCCACATCGCCCTCGTAGCGGACGGGTTGTGCCGCCCTCGCGGTGGTAATGAACGCCCGGAGCAACCGAGGGTCCTTGCGACCCGGGCCTGACTCGACCCCGGACGAGACGTCGACACCGTAGGGGTCCACCTGCTCGATCGCCGAACCGACGTTGTCGGGGGTGAGGCCGCCGGCCAGCAGGGTCCGACGGTTCGCCGGCGCCCCTTCCGCCAGGGCCCAGTCGAAGACCTCGCCGGAGCCGGGAGCCGCCGAGTCCAGGAGGAGGAGGTCGGCGTCGTACTCGTCGAACCGTTGCAGGTCGGGTGAGCCCGCCGGCAGGGCGCGGATCGTCAACGGAACCCTCTCGGCCACCCAGCGACAGGTGGCCGGAGATTCCCGGCCGTGCAACTGGGCCGCCTTCAGGCCGATCCGGTTCACGATCTCGACGACCCGGGTCTTCCCGGTGTTCCGGAACACCCCCACGGTCAGGACGTCGTGGGGCAGTTGGCCGACGATGTCGCGCACCACCGTCTCGGACACCTGCCGGCGGGACGGGGCGAATACGAAGCCCAGCGCATCGGCACCCAGGGCGGTTGCCAGCAGGGCGTCCTCGGCGCACGTGATACCGCAGATCTTCACGAACACGGCAGTGACGCTACTCCCCTGCTCCGACGCCCCGGAGGGCCCGGATGGCCCCGGCCCTGTCTCCTGCGGTCACGACCGACTCTCCCACCAGGAGGGCGTGGTAACCGGCTTCGAGGAGGGTCGCTGCGTCCTGTGGGCCGCGTATCCCCGACTCGGCGACGCTGGTGACGGCATCCGGAATGAGGGGGGCCATGCGGACAGCCCGCGCCATGTCCACCTCGAAGGTGGCCAGGTCCCGCTGGTTCACGCCGACGAGCCGGGCTCCGACCGCCAGCGCCCGCTCCAACTCGGGCTCGTCGTGGACCTCGACCAGGGCGTCCAACCCGAGCTCGAGCGCCAGGGCGTGGTGGTCCACCAGCTCGGCGTCGTCCAGGGCCGATGCTATGAGGAGGACGGCGTCGGCACCCATGATGCGGGCATCGCAGACGTCACGGGCGTCGATGGTGAAGTCCTTGCGGAGCACCGGGACCGTGACGGCCTCCCGTGCCCTCGTCAGGTCCTCCACCGAGCCTCCGAAGTGGCCCGCTTCGGTCAGGACCGAGATGCATGTCGCACCCCCGAGGACGTACTGGGAGGCCGTCTCCGCCGGGTCCAGGTCGGCGACCAGGTCACCCCTGGAGGGGGACCGGCGCTTGACCTCGGCGATGATCGCCGGCTCGGTGCCGGCACCGCCCCGCAGCGCTGCTCCGAATCCGCGGACGGCAGGTCGGGAACGGGCCAGATCCATGAGGCCATCGAGGCTCCGGGTGTCGACGGCAGCCGCAGACCTGTGGTCGGAGAGAATTCGGTCCAGGTAGGTGGCCACCGTCCGAGGCTACTGATGGCCCCGGACCACTGGGGCCGGGTTTCAACGGACTACGGCTCCTCAGAGGAGTGAGACCGGGGTCGTGCCCGCCTCGGCGTCGGCCGGGGTGACCACAGCCCGACGGACCGACGCGAGGGCCACGAAGCCGTCCCGGACCGCCGCCACGCTGGTTAGGTGTCCGGCCGGACCGCCGTCGACGGTGATGTCGGTGCCGACGGCCGGGGCAGTGCCGCTCCCCGATGCCCGGACGATCCGGGTCGGCGTCCCGGCCGACCGGCTGTCCACCCGGGCCACCAGCTCCTGGCCGGTGTAGCAGCCCTTGGTGAAGCTGGCCGACCGGTCGACCATACCGGTGGCTCCCGGAATGGTGCTGGAATCGATCTCGGCTCCCATGGCGGGGATCCCGGCTGCGATCCGTCGGGCCTCCCAGCACTGCAGTGACCCCTCGGAAACACCGTCGGGCAGCACCACCGAGGGCCCGAGGAGGTCCACGGCCTCCAGGCCGGGCCATGCCACCGACAGGGCCAAGCCTCCGGCCGGAGCCGGGAACGTGGAGGGTTCCCCGTCGATCACGGTCACGAGGTCCCAGTCGACCGACTCGATCATGCAGTCGGTCCGGAGCAGGAACCGCTGCAACCGATCGACCACCACCCGGCCGTACCCGGCGTCGGCGTCCAGCACGTAGTGGTCGTCGGCGAGCCGTGAGACCCTCAGCCAGACATCCACCTTTCCGGCCGGCTGGAGCAGGAACGTCTCAGCCGCTCCACCCACCCCAAGGGCCTCGACGTCCTGGCTGAGCTGGCCCTGCAGGTAGGTCCGGGCCTCTGGGCCCACCACCGCCACCACGTCGCGTGGCCGCCTGACGGCCAGTCGTGTGTCAGCCACGGGTCTCCTCATCTGGTACCGAGGTGGCACGCCGGGCCGCAGTCATGCGACGGGCCGCCGGAATGGCCGACAGCAGCGCTCTGGCCTTGTTCTGGCATTCCAGGTGTTCCAGCTCGGGGACGCTGTCGGCCACGATGCCCGCGCCCGCCTGCACCGAGGCCACGCCATCGGCCACAAGCATCGTGCGGATGGCGATCGCCGTGTCGATGTTGCCCGAGAAGTCGAAGTAGCCGACCACGCCCGCGTACGGCCCCCGCTTGACCGGCTCCAGGGCGTCGATGATCTCCATGGCCCGGACCTTTGGGGCGCCGGACACCGTGCCGGCCGGCAGGGTGGCGCGCAGCACATCGATCGGGGTGCACCCGTCGGCAAGGTCGCCGGCCACCTGGCTGGTCAGGTGCATGACGTGGCTGTAGCGCTCCAACGTCATCATCTCCTCCACCTCCTCGGTGCCGAACCGCACGACCCGTCCCACGTCGTTGCGGGCAAGGTCCAGCAGCATCACGTGCTCGGCGACCTCCTTGGGATCCTCGGCCAACTCGGCAGCCATCCGGCGGTCGTCGGCGTCGGTCCGGCCCCTGCGGCGGGTCCCGGCGATCGGCCGGGAGACCACCCGCCCGTCCAGGAGGCGGACCATCGGCTCCGGCGATGCGCCGACCACCGACAGGTTGTCGTAGCGAAGGAAGTACATGTAGGGGCTGGGATTGAGTTGGCGGAGCACGCGGTAGACGTCGAACGGCTCGGCGTCGAGGTCCACGTCGAACCGTTGGGAGAGGACCACCTGGAACACGTCTCCGGCGAAGATGTGCTCCCGCGCCGCCTCGACTGCGGCCCCGTAGAGCACGGGACCCATGCTGGACGTCACCTCCGGCGGCTCGTCATCGGGATCGGGTGGCTCCATGAGGGGTTCGTCGAGGGGACGGGCCCCGTCGCTGGCCAGAACCTCCAGGCTGGAGACCGCTTCGTCATAGGCGGCGTCCAGCGTCGCATCGTCTGCATCGTCGGGCACGACCACGTTCACGATGAGCACGGCCCGCTGGCGCCAGTGATCGATCGCCACCAGCTCGCCTATGACCGACATCACCCCGTCCGGGAAGCCCTTGTCGTCGGGAGGTACGTCCGGAAGGTGCTCGACCTCCCTCACCACGTCGTATCCCAGGTAGCCCATCAGCCCGCCGTGCAGGGGCGGCATGCCCTCGATGGTCGGTGATTCGAAGTGGGCCAACAGGTCCTCGAGGGCGGCCAGCAGACCGTCGCCGGTCCGGATGCCCTCCGGCAGGTCACCTTCGACAACCAGCTCGCCCCCGATCGAGGTGAGGGTTGCCGAGGGTCGCCGGCCGATGAACGACCAACGACCCCAGGTCTCGCCCCTTTCCACGCTCTCGAGCAGGAAGCCCTCACCATCGCCGACGCAGCGGGCGAAGAGCGAGACCGGGGTGGTCAGGTCGGCCAGGAGTTCCCTCCACACGGGAACCACGGAGTGGCTGCGGGCCAGCCTCCGGAACTCCCCGCGATCGGGCGAGACCACGTGATCAGTCGGCGTCGGGGCCGAATGCCCGGAAGAAGCAGCTGTACTCGCCCGTGTGGCACGCTCCCCGACCCTCCTGCTCGACCACGAACAGGAGGGTGTCGCCGTCACAGTCGTAGTAGGCCTCGCGGACGTACTGCCGGTCGCCCGACGTCTCGCCCTTGCACCAGTACTCCTGACGGCTTCGACTCCAGAACCACGTCCGGCCGGTCGCCATCGTCTCGCGAAGCGAGTCGGCGTTCATCCAGGCCATCATCAGGATCCGCCCCGTGTGCTCCTCCTGGACGATTGCCGGCACGAGCCCGGCCTCGTTGAAGGTGACCCGACCGAGTTGCTCGGTGGTGACGGAAATCGGGGTGGAGATGGGCGTAGCGACGTCGGACATGACGTCAGCCTACGGTCGCCCACCCATCGGCCGATGGGGGTTTCGGCGCCGGAGCGACTCCAGGTCACAGGTAGAGCCCGGTGCTGCCCTCCTCCAGGCGATGGGCGGCTACAGCGTGGACGTCCCGCTCCCGGAGGATGATGTAGTCGTGGCCCCGGACCTCGACCTCGTAGCGGTCCTCAGGGTTGAACAGAACCTGGTCGCCGACCTCCATGGAGCGCACGTTGGGACCCGCCGCCACCACCTGAGCCCATGACAGGCGCTTGCCGACCTGCGCGGTGGCCGGGATGAGGATGCCCCCGGTGGAGCGTCGCTCACCCTCGTCGGTGTCGGTCCGGACGAGGATCCGGTCGTTGAGCATCTTGATCGGGAGGCCCTCGTGGTCAGAGGGCCCCGGCATCACGGCCTCGCCCCCGGCGGCGGTGGTCGTGGTCCTGCTCACCTGTTGAACGGTATCGGCCGTCAGGCGGCGGGGGGACGCACGGCGACACCGGCCCCGGCCAGGTGCCGCTTGGCGTCGGCCACCGTGTGCTCGCCGAAGTGGAATATGGATGCTGCCAGCACCGCGTCGGCCCCACCTTCGGTCGCGCCCTGCACCAGGTGGTCCAGGTCGCCCACGCCTCCGCTGGCGATGAGGGGCACCGTGGCCACCGCCCCGACGGCCTTCAGCATCTCGATGTCGAACCCGTCACGAGTGCCGTCGCGGTCCATCGAGGTGAGGAGGATCTCGCCGGCACCGAGCGCCACCACCTCTGCGACCCAGGCCACGGCGTCGCGACCAGTGGGTGTGCGGCCACCATTGGTGAAGACCTCGAAGCCGCTGGGCACCGCTGTGCTGCGTCTGGCGTCCACGGCCACGACCACGCACTGGATTCCGAACTCGGCGGCGAGTCCGGTTACGAGCTCCGGCCCGTCGACCGCCGCCGTGTTCACGGACACTTTGTCGGCGCCCGCGCGCAGAATTCCCCGGGCATCCTCCACCGAGCGGATGCCGCCTCCCACGGTGAATGGTATGAACACCTCTTCGGCGGTCCGGCGGACCATGTCGATCGTTGTGTCCCTGGAGTCGACCGAGGCCCTGATGTCGAGGAACACCAGCTCGTCGGCGCCCTCACGGTCGTAGCGGGCAGCCAACTCCACCGGGTCACCTGCATCCCGCAGGCCCACGAAGTTGACCCCCTTGACGACACGACCCCCGTCCACGTCGAGGCAGGGCACGACCCTGACGGTCTGCATCAGCGGCCGCCCAGCGTCCGGACGGCTGTCGCCAGGTCCACCGTCCCCTCGTAAATGGCCCGTCCGATGATGATTCCCGCAAGGCGCCGACCATCCACCTCCAGGTCTGCCAGGTTCTCCAGGTCGGACGGGCTGCCCACTCCGCCCGAGGCCACGACGTCTATCCCGGTCGCCGCCAGGGCCCCGCCCAGCCCGTCGAGGTCGGGACCCCCGAGGGTGCCGTCCCGCTCGATCCGGGTGATCACGAAGGCATCGGTGCCGAGCGTGGAGAACCGATCCAGGGCGTCGTACAGGCCGAGGCCGCTGGCGACAGTCCAGCCGCGCACCGCCACCTCGTCGCCGCGTACGTCGAGGCCCACGGCTACGCGGCCGATGGCGGCCACCGAGGTCACCAGGTCGGGTGACTCGATCGCAGCGGTGCCCATCACCACGCGGGTGACGCCGGCGTCGAAGAGCGCCCGGGCGTCGTCGACCGTACGGACACCGCCCCCGGCCTGGACCCCGATGTCCAGGGCCTCGGCGACCGCTGAGACCACCGGGCGGTTCACCGGCTCGCCGGTACGGGCGGCATCCAGGTCGACGATGTGTACCCACGCGGCACCGGCCTCCTGGAAAGCCCGGGCCTGGGCCACCGGGTCGTCGCCGTAGACGGTCTCCCGGTCGTAGTCCCCCTGCATGAGCCTGACGCAGCGTCCGTCCCGGAGGTCGATCGCCGGAAACAGTGCCGGGGCGGCGCTCATGCGGGCACCGTGGCCAGGGCCTCCACGAAGTTGGTCAGGATCCGGAGTCCGGTGTCGCCCGACTTCTCGGGGTGAAACTGACACGCCCAGAGGTTGCCCCTGGCTACGGCGGCGCAGACCTCGGTGCCATACCGGCAGGTGGCCACCGTGTCGGGTCCGACCGCTGCGGCGTAGCTGTGGACGAAGTAGGTCCATGGCTCCTCGCCCAGGCCATCGAACATGGGGTGGTCCCGCCGGCACTCGAGTCGGTTCCACTGCATCTGGGGCCGCTTCACGTCACCCGCCAGCAGGTCGACCCGTCCGTCCATCACGCCCAGGCCCAGCATTTCGGGACATTCGCCGCTCCCCTCGTAGAGGAGTTGCAGGCCGACGCAGATTCCCAGGAACGGCCGACCGCCACCCATCGCCTCGAGGGCTGCGTCGGTGGCCACACCGGTCAGGCCGGAGGAGCCCAGCGCCTCCACGCACCGGCCGAAGGCGCCGACTCCTGGCAACACGACCCCGTCGGCACGTGCCACCAGGTCCGGGTCATCGGTCAGCCGGGCATCGGCGCCGACGCGCTGGAGGGCCTTCTGGGCGGAGCGCAGGTTCCCGATGCCGTAGTCGAGGACGGCGACCAGGGGTCTCGTCACAGGCTTCCCTTGGTGGAGGGCACGCCTCCGCCGTCGACTCGCACCGCGTCCCGCAGCGCCCTGGCGACGCCCTTGAAGGATGCCTCGACGATGTGGTGGGTGTTCTTCCCGCGGACCAGGGTCAGGTGCAGGGTGATCCGGGCGGCGACGGTGAAGGCCCGCCAGAACTCCTCCATCAACTGGGGATCGAACGGCGGGTCGCCGAGGATCTTCTCGCCCGGGAAGTCCACCTCGTGGTGCAGGTAGGGACGACCGGAAAGGTCCAGAGCCACGTCCACCAGGGCCTCGTCGAGCGGCACCCGGATGGAGGCGAAACGCCGCACGCCGGCCTTGTCGCCCAGCGCCTCTGCGAAGGCCTCGCCGATGGCGATGCCCACGTCCTCGACGGTGTGGTGCGCGTCGATCTCGAGGTCGCCGTCACACCGGACCTCCAGGCTGAAGCCGCTGTGGCGCCCCAACTGGTGGAGCATGTGGTCGAAGAATGGGATGCCGGTGGCCGCAGACACCGCTCCCCCGTCCAGGTCGATCGAGACGACGATCGCCGTCTCCGTGGTCGTCCGTTCCCTGCTGGCGGATCGGGTCGTCATGTCAGCGCCTCCCGGAGGGCATCGAGGAATCGGTCGTTCTCGTCGTGGCTTCCTATCGTGACGCGCAGGCACCCCTCTACGCCCGTCATCGTCGTGAAGTCCCGGACCAGCACCGACCGGTCGACGAGGCCCTGCCAGACATCGGCGCCGGACCGGTCCTCGGGACGGAAGAGAATGAAGTTGGCCGCCGACGGCCACGTGGTCACCGGAAGCGAGGCCAGGGTCGCGGCCACCCGTTCCCTCTCCTCGACCAGGCGTGCCACCCGGGTGTCCATGGCTCCGGAGTGTGCCAGGGCCAGTACCCCGGTCTCCTGCTTGAGGGCATCGAGGTGGTACGGCAGTGCCACCTTCTGCAACTCGGCCACGCACCATGAGGGGGCGACCAGGTAGCCCAGTCGGGCTCCGGCCATGGCCCATGTCTTGGAGAAGGTCCGGCTCACGACCAGGGAGCGGTCCTCGGCAACCAGTCCCACGGCGCTGCCCGGGGCAAACTGCCCGTAGGCCTCGTCTACCACCAGGAGGCCACCGTACGGTCCGGTCACCTGGATCAACTCGGTCACCAGTCCCTCCGGGTCGAGCGTCCCCGTGGGGTTGTTGGGCGAGCAGAGGATGACCACGTCGGGGCGCTCTCCGTCCACGAACTCGCAGGCGTCACCGGAGACGACGGTGAAGTCCGTGTCCCGACAGCCCCGCAGCAGGCGCGTTCCGGTGGTCCGTGCGATCTGTGAGTACATGGCGTAGGTGGGCTCGAATACGGCCACGGAACGCCCGGCGCCGCCGTAGGCCAGCAGCAGGCTCTGGAGTACCTCGTTGGAGCCGTTGGCGGCGAAAACCTGTTCGACGTCCACGCCGTACCGGGCGGCCAGGGCAGAGCGCAGACGCGTCGCGGACCGGTCCGGATAGCGGTTCCAGTCGATGCCGCGGGCTGCCTCGGCCACCGCCTCGACGAAGCCCTGCGGAGGAGGGAACGGCGACTCGTTGGTGTTCAGCCGGACGTCGACGTCGAGCTGGGGCGAGTGGTAGCCGGACTCCGAAGCCAGGTCGGTTCGGGCGACCGGGCGCTCACCCATCGTCGGACCCGTCCGTCCAGGCCGTGCGCAGACGCACCGACTCGGCGTGGGCGTCCAGGCCCTCGGCGCCGGCAAGGGCAACCACGTGCGGGGCCAGCCGCAGCAGCGCTGGGCGGTCGGCGGTGATCAGGTGGATGTCCCTGGTGAAGTCGGAGACGGTGAGTGCTCCGGCGAACCGGGCCGTCCCGGCAGTGGGCAGGACGTGGCTGGGGCCGGCCACGTAGTCGCCGAGCGATGCAGGCGACCACGGTCCACAGAAGACGGCGCCCGCGTTGCGGACCCGCTCGGCCATGTCGCCGGCGTCTGCCACCATGAGCTGGAGGTGCTCGGGGGCGATGGCATCGGCGATTGCCAGCGCCTCCTCGGGACCGTCCACCAGCACGCTCCAGCCGGACGCCGCCAGCGTCGCGGTGATGTCAGAGCGTCGCGGTGCCGCCTCGGCGATCCTGACGACCTCGGCCTCCACGGCCTCGGAGACCGCCTCGTCCCAGGTGACGAGCCATGCCAGGCCATCGGGACCGTGCTCCGCCTGGGCCACGACGTCGATGGCGGCGAATTCCGGCGGAACCGTGGCGTCGGCGACCACCACGACCTCGGACGGGCCGGCGAACGCCGACGGCACGCCGACCTGTCCGGCCACCTCGCGCTTGGCCAGGGCCACGTAGACGTTTCCCGGGCCGGCGATCACGTCCACGGCGGGAATGCTCGCCGTGCCGTAGGCCATGGCCGCCACGGCCTGGGCGCCGCCCACGGCGTAGACGGCGTCCACCCCCGCCACGGCTGCGGCCGCCAGGGTCGCGTCGGCGACCCGGCCGTCCGGGCCCGGGGGCACGCACAGCACGACGACCTCCACCCCAGCCACCCGGGCCGGTACCACGGTCATCAGGACGGTGGACGGGTAGGCGGCCCGACCGCCCGGTGCGTAGCAGCCGGCCCGTTCCACCGGGCGGCTGAGCGACCGCACGCACAGCCCGTCGTCATCGGTTCGGTGCTCCGCACGTAGTTGTCCCTCGTGGTGTCGGCGGATGGCCGCCGCGGCGACCTCCAGCGCACCCAGGACCGCCGGATCTATGCGGGCCGGTGCCGAGGCCACGTCTGCGGGGTCCACGACGACGGTTTCCAGGTCCACCCCGTCGAACCGGGCGGTCAGCTCACGCAGGGCCGTGTCACCCCGCTCACGGACGTCGGCGATGATGCCCCGTACGGCGTTCAGGGGTCCGTCGCCACCGGTCGTCGGTCGGGGCAGGACGGCTCGCAGGTCTCCGAGGGGGCCGCGGAGGTCCAGGCGCCGGAGCATCCCATCACGCTACCGGCCGTCGCCGGGAGCATCGGAGGGCATTTCGGATGCCGTTGGACCGGACCGGCCCACAGGAGCAGACTCCCACCATGGACACCGGCAATTCCGCTGAGCTCTCCTCGATCGCCACCCAGATGGCAGACCTGGTGCGCCGTGTGGTCGCCCTGACTGAACAGGGGGACGGGGTCCGGGCCGGGGAGCGACCGGCGCTCCTGGAGGTCGAACGCCACCTCAGGGGTGCGATGAGGGAGTTGGAGCGCTCCCGCCGGGCCACCCTCGGCGACTGACCACCGGTTGGTGTCTACCAACGGATGTCGTTCGCCTCCACCACAAAACGTCGTTCGGCGCCCCTGAGGGCGCCGAACGGGCGAGGTGGGTGGCGGGAACCCGCTCCTCGCGGCCAGGTGGCGGGACCCGGCAGGGGGAAGGTACTACACCGGGAAGCGTGCTAGAAGCGGTTCTGATTCACATTGGCATGTGTCATTCGTCTCATGCTTGTCGACGTGATCAGACCTCCGAGGCCGGACAGAAGTCGTTCAGGACGCATTCACCGCAGCGGGGCCTTCGGCTCGGGCAGACACGCCGACCATGGAGGATTAGGCGCATACTGAACACGCCGCGCTCGGCCATGGGCACCATGGGGTTCAGCTCGTACTCCACCTTGACCGGATCGGTCTCCGTCGTCAGCCCCAGACGCCGTGACAACCTCCCGACGTGGGTGTCCACGGGCAGCCCCGGCAGGTCCAGGGCCACGCTCCGCACGACGTTTGCAGTCTTGCGACCAACTCCCGGAAGTGACGTCAAGTCGACCATGCCACCCGGCACCACGCAGTCGAACACCTCGACGAGGCGTTGGGCCATGCCGAGCAGGCTCCTCGCCTTGTTGGCGTAGAAGCCGGTGGAATGGACGATCTCCTCCAACTCGTGGGGCACGGCCCCGGCAAGGTCCTCAGGCCGCGGATATGCGGCGAAGAGGGCCGGGGTAACCATGTTCACCCGCTTGTCGGTGCACTGTGCAGACAGGATGGTGGCCGCCAGGAGCTGAAACGGTCCATCGTGGTCGAGCTCGCACTCTGCATCCGGATATTCGTCGGCGAGCCGACGATGGGTCTCGCCGGCCCGACCCTTCGCAGACCGGGGTCGTCCCATGGGGGCCGACGGTAGCCTCACCGGCCATGGACCGGTTCACCGTCTCGGACGGAACCGACACCGCCACCCTGACCGGCGACCCGGAACATCCGGACGTCGAGCTGCGGAGGTGGACCGTCGACCTCGACCTTCCCGCCGACGGCCCGGAGGCCGGCAACCACGCGGAACGTGGCTGCCGCATGCTCGAGGCGGCCACGCAAGCCGTGTCCATACAGGGCGGAGGACGCCTCGAGTTCTGGATCGAGCGGGTCGGCCCGCGGAGCGATCAGGTACCGACGACCGCCGGCTTCACACCACATCGCGACCTGCTCCGCCTCCGTCGGGAGCTTCCGGCACTGCCTACCGACCTGACCACCCGCCCGTTCACCCCGGAGGACGCCGAAGGGTTCCTGGCGGTGAACAACCTGGCCTTCGACTGGCACCCCGAGCAGGGAGGCATGACGCTCGAAGTACTGCAGGCCCGGCAGTCCGAGTCGTGGTACGACCCGGAGGGCTTCCTGCTCCACGAGGTCGACGGCGACCTGGCCGGCTTCTGCTGGACAAAGGTGCATGCCGAACAGTCCCCGCCGCTGGGCGAGATATATGCAATCGCCGTCCACCCCGAGCACCACGGCAGGGGCCTGGGCCGGGCACTCACCCTGGCCGGCCTCGCACACCTGGCCGGTCGTGGGCTCCGCCACGCCATCCTCTACGTCGAGTCCGACAACCGACCAGCACTCCGGATGTACTGGGGCCTCGGGTTCGACAAGGAGTTCACCAACCGCGCCTACCAGCGCATCGTCCGGTGAACGAGCGGATCGACTCCGGGTCGGTGGACGGTCGTCCCAGGAGCCGGTACGACCTGGACCGCCAGGAGTTGTCAGACCTGCTCGACGGCCAACCGGCCTACCGGCTGGACCAGCTCTGGCAGGGCCTCTACCGCGACCTCGCCGAGCCCGACCAGATCACCACGCTCCCCACCGACCTCCGCCGGGAACTCCTCGAACGCCTGCCGGCTGCCCTGGCCCTGGACACCCGCTCCGAGGGCGACGGTGGCGACACCGTCAAGTGGCTCTGGAAGCTGGCCGACGGTGCCCTGATCGAGACGGTCCTCATGCACTACGACGACCGGTCCACGGTCTGTGTGAGCACACAGGTCGGCTGTGCCATGGCCTGTGGGTTCTGCGCAACCGGCCAGATGGGCTTCGACCGCCACCTGTCGACCGGCGAGATCCTCGAACAGGTCGTGCGGGCCCAGTTGGAGGCCGGGGACCGGCGGGTCTCCAACGTGGTCTTCATGGGCATGGGGGAACCGCTGGCCAACTACGACAGGACCTGGGCAGCCGTCGAGAGGATCCACGGTGACCTGGGGCTCTCGGCACGCCACCTGACCATCTCCACGGTGGGCCTGGTCCCCGGAATCAGGCGGCTGGCCACCGAGGAGCTACCGGTGAACCTGGCCGTGTCCCTGCACGCCGCCGACGACGGGCTACGGGACGAGCTGGTTCCCATCAACCGACGGTGGCCGCTGGCCGAGTTGGCCCGGGCATGCGCCGAACACGTCGCCGCCACCGGTCGCCGCCTCTCCTTCGAGTGGGCGCTGATCCACGACACCAACGACCGCCCCGTCGATGCCGAGCGCCTGGCTGCCTACGCCAGACCCCTGGGCGCCCACATCAACCTGATCCCCCTGAACCCCACCCCCGGCTGGCCCACCCGCGGCTCGGCACCCGACCGGGTCAGGGCCTTCGCCGACGAGCTCCGCTCCCGGGGTGCCAACGTCACAGTCCGGCGCACACGTGGCACCGACATCGATGCGGCCTGCGGGCAGCTCCGGGCCGACCGGGTGGGCGGCCGGGACACCTCCCGGGTCGCCGATCCGGTCCGGCGGGCAGTCGGCACGGCGCCGTCGTCGTCGGGCCGCATCCAGCCCCGCCCCTGACAGACTGTCCGCCGTGGAACCCAGACGCTGGCTGAACCGCAGCCATCCCCAGACCCTGCTCAGCGCGACGATGCTCCTCTACATCGAGGGGCTCTTCAGCCTCGTCAGGGGCGAAGTTCAGTTGCTGATCGGCGTGGCGATGTTCCCTGCGGCATGGGCCATCGCCAACGACCGTCGTTGGGGCTGGCGGCTCGGCATAGCCGCAGCGGTGCTGAACGTGCTCCTGCCTCTGCAGTGGTACGGGCTCGGCCGCCCGATGAGCCTCGCCTTCGCCCTGCTGTTCCCCGTCGTCCTACTGGTGCTCCTGGTGCACCCGGTCAGTCGGGAACACCAGCGCATCTGGTTCGAGTGAGCCGTCGGTGCCCATGAGCGCCTCCGACTCCCCCACTCCAGATCCGACGCAACCCCTTCCCGAGGGGGAGGCGAAGGCGACCGCCATGCGGTCGATGTTCGATGCCATCGCTCCCCGCTACGACCTGGTCAACAGGATCATGACGTTCCGCCTCGACGTGCAGTGGCGGCGCCGGACCGTCCGCCGGCTGGACCTCCCCGACGGCTCCGTCGTCTTGGACCTGGCCTGTGGCACCGGCGACCTCTGCCGGGACCTGGAGCGGGCCGGCTTGGCACCGATCGGCATGGACCTCTCCTGGGGAATGCTGGCCGCCGCCCGTACCGGCGCCCCGCTGGTGCACGGCGATGCCCTGCGCCTCCCGGTGGCCGACGGCGCGGCGGACGGCGTCACCTGTGGGTTCGCCCTGCGCAACCTGATCGGCCTCGAGCCCTTCTTCGCCGAGCTGGCCCGCGCCCTGCGACCGGGTGGCCGGATCGCCATCCTGGAGGTGGACAGCCCACCGAACCCGTTACTGCGCCTGGGACACGGCCTCTATTTCGGGCGGGTGGTGCCCTTCATCGGCGGCCTGCTCTCCGACCGTGACGCCTACCGCTACCTGCCACGATCGGTGGCATACCTGCCATCCGAGGAGGACCTGCTGGCGACAATCGCGTCAGCCGGTTTCGTCAGCGTGGCCAAGGAGCGGTGCAGCGGCGGAATAGCCCAGCTGCTCACCGCAACCCGGGCCTGACCGCCTGACCGGATCCGACGGCTCCCGGTCAGGCCGAAAGCGCCAGAACCACGGTCGCCGATCAGGCTGAGAGCGCCAGGCCGGCGGCCAACAGGATCCCTGCCGCCAGCTGCGTCCTTCCGGTCCGCTCCAGCACGCCGATCAGGTCCCGACCCTCGGCTCCGCCCAGCACCACCCGCACGGCCGGGCCGGCCAGGACCCCCGCGCCGAGGACCAGGAATGCCCAACGCCGGTCCAGGGCGCACAGGGAGCCCACGACCAGGGCTCCGTCCACCAGGACGACGTAGAGGACCCGGGTCCTACGGTCGCCCATGCGGACGGCCAACGTGCGCTTGCCGGCCTCGGCGTCGGCCGGACGGTCCCTCAGGTTGTTCACCACCAGCAGGGCACAGGCCAGGAGTCCCACGGCGGTGGCCGCCGCCCAGGCCACGGCGGGTACCTGCCGCTGGTGCACGTAGGTGCTGCCGACGGTCGCCACCAGGCCGAAGAAGACGAAGACGAACACCTCGCCCAGGCCCAGGTATCCGTAGGGACTCGGTCCGCCCGTGTAGAGCCAGCCGGCGGCCATCGACGCGGCTCCGACCACCAGGAGCCACGGCGTGACCGCTGCCGCCAGGAGGAGGCCGGCCACGGCAGCCACGCCGAAGGCGCCCAGCATCGCTAGCCGGACCTCCTGCGGGGTGGCCAGGCCGGATCCCACGAGGCGTTGCGGCCCCACCCGGTCCTGGCCGTCGGTGCCCCTCACGCCGTCCGAGAGGTCGTTGGCGTAGTTCGCCGCCACCTGGAGTGCGAGGGCCACCACGAGGGCGGCGGCGGCCCGCCACCAGACGATCCCGGACCCGGCAGCCACGGCGGTACCCACCAGTACCGGGACTACGGCAGCTGGCAGCGTCGGGAGTCGGGCACCGAGGATCCACCGCTGCATCCCGGCAGTCTGCCAGCGTGCCCGCCCGCTGGCCGCTATCCGTCGGCGGAGCCCGGCGGCAACGCAACGGGCCGCCACCAGGGTCTCGGCGGCAACGCAGCGGGCCATCACTAAGGTCCGGGCGATGAACCTCCTCGGCGACGAGACCAGCCCCTACCTGCGACAGCACGCCGACAACCCCGTCCACTGGTACCCGTGGGGACCGCTTGCAATGGCCGCCGCTGTCGAACGGGACGTGCCCATCCTGCTGTCCGTCGGCTACTCGGCGTGCCACTGGTGCCACGTCATGGCCCACGAGTCGTTCGAGGACCCGGTCATCGCCGCGACCATGAACGAGGGCTTCGTGAACGTGAAGGTGGACCGGGAGGAGCGTCCCGACGTCGACTCGATCTACATGGATGCCGTCACCTCCCTGACCGGTCGGGGCGGCTGGCCCATGACAGTGTTCTGCCATCCAGACGGACGACCCTTCCACGGCGGCACCTACTGGCCGGACCGTCCCAGGGGCGGGATGCCCTCCTTCCCGCAGGTTCTGGCCGCGGTCAGCGAAGCCTGGCAGAACCGTCGTGACGACCTGGACGGCATGGGCGACCGGCTCACCGCCACGATGGGCCGCCACGCCGAGGTGGAGCCCTCCGACGCGCCCCCGGGTCCCCGGACCCTCGCCGGCGCCGCCGTCCACATGGTCCAGGTCCACGACCTTGAGTGGGGTGGATTCGGTGGAGCCCCCAAGTTCCCACAGGCCATGAACCTCGAGGCGCTGCTGCGCCACATCGCCACCACCGGGGACATACCGGCGAATCTCATTCTCACACGGACACTGGATGCCATGGCCTCAGGCGGGATCTACGACCACCTTGGTGGCGGGTTCTCCCGCTACTCGGTGGACCGCTACTGGCTGGTCCCCCACTTCGAGAAGATGCTCTACGACAACGCCCTCCTGGCCCGCGCCTACCTGCACGGCTGGCAGGTCCTCGGACACGACCATTGGCGGCAGGTGGCATCCGAGACCATCGAATACGTGCTGCGAGACCTCCGCCACCCCGACGGCGGGTTCCTCTCGGCGGAGGACGCCGATTCCGAGGGAGTCGAAGGAAAGTTCTACGTCTGGTCTGAGGCAGAGGTCCGTGAGGTGTGCGGGGTCGATGCCGACGCTGCCGTCTCCTGGTACGGGATGTCCGAGAACGGCAACTTCGAAGGCGCCAACATCCTGCACAGGCCGGTCCGCGGCGACCTGTCGAGGCCCGACGACGTGGAGCGGGCCCGACAGGCCCTCTTCGCCCGACGGGAGGCCAGGGTCCGTCCGGGCCTTGACGACAAGGTCCTGACCGAGTGGAACGGCCTGATGCTGGCCACCCTGGCCGATGCCGCCATGGCGATGGGCCGCGAAGACTGGATGGAGGCCGCCCGGACCAACGGCGACTTTCTGTGCAGGACGCTGCAACGCGCCGACGGCCGATGGCTGCGCTCCTGGCAGGCCGACGGAGGCGCCAGGGCGCTCGGCTACGCAGCCGACCATGCGGCGATGGTGGACGGCCTGACCCGGCTGGGCGAGGCCACCGGCGAGGCCCGCTGGACCGAGGCGGCCATCTGCAGCGCCGACGTCCTGCTGGAGCGCTTCAGCGACGATGCCAACGGCGGCTTCCACATGACCGGCAGCGACGCAGAGGCCCTGGTCAGGCGTCCCAAGGACCTGATGGACAACGCCCAGCCGTCGGCCAACAGCCTTGCCGCCGTCGGCCTGCTCCGCCTCGGAGCCCTGGTCGGCGACAGCCGCTATACGGAGGCCGCTGAGGGCGTGCTGCGGCTCCTCGGCGACCGAGTGGCCGAGCACCCCACGGCGTTCGGCCACCTGCTGGGTGCCGTCGACCTGTTCCACTCGGGAATCACCGAGGTGGTGGTCACCGGCGACCGACCGGATCTGGTGGCCGCGGCCGGCGGGACATGGCGACCGAACGTGGTCCTGTCATGGGGTGAGCGCATCCCGGGCCCGCTCTGGGAGGGCCGTGACGGGGACCGCGCATGGGTCTGCCGGGACTTCGCATGCCGGGCCCCGGTGGACACCCCCGACGGCCTCCGGGCCGAACTGGGCTGAGGTCCTGACCACCCGGCCGTCGTGGGCCACAGGCCTGCTATCAATGCCACCCGTAGCCAACGACAATCAGGAGGCCCACCAGTGCTCTTCCACATCACCCACCACCACGACGAGACCACCTGTCCAGCGCACGACGAGGCTGTGGTTGCCGAGACCTTCGGTGCAGTGCTCGGCACGCTCAAAGAGAACGTGAACGAGGTGATCGGCGCCTGGGTGGATCCACCCGGACATGACTTCTTCTTCGTGGTCGATGCCGACGACGCGGGACAGATATTCACCGGCCTGTTCCCGATCGTCTCCGCCGGGACTGCGAAGGTCCAGCCGGTCGGCGACTATGTGGCAATGATGAAGGTGCGCGAGCAGATGAATGCATGACCGGCTTGGCCCTACCTACGTGGCAGGTCAGGGCTTCCAGATTTAGGCAGCCGCCTTCTCCAAGATGTGGATGCCGCACGCCGAGCCGAGGCCGATCACGTGTGTCAGGCCGACCTTCGCGCCCTCGATCTGGCGGTCGCCGGCCTCGCCACGGAGGTGGGTGGTGACCTCGTAGACGTTGGCCACGCCGGTGGCGCCGATCGGGTGACCCTTGGAGATCAACCCGCCCGAGACGTTCACAGGGGTCGGACCGTCGCGGAAGGGGCCACCCGAGTCGATGAACTCGCCGGCACCGCCACGCTCGCAGAGGCCTAGGTTGTCGTAGTGGATCAGCTCGGCGGTAGCGAAGCAGTCGTGCAACTCGACGAGGTCCAAGTCCTCCGGGCCAACGCCGGCCGCCTCGTAGGCCTGGGCGGCGGCGTTGCGGGTCAGGGTGTTCACGTCAGGCTGTACCTGGCCGCTCTCCACCCAGGGGTCACTAGTCAGCACCGAGGCCGAGATCTTCACGGCCCGCTTCTGCACATCGTCGGGCATGGAGCGGAGGCGCTCCTCGGAGACCAACACGGCGGCGGCCGCACCGTCGCCGGTCGGACAGCACATCAGCAGGGTGTTGGGGTAGCTCTGCACCGGTGAGCCCATGATCTCCTCCATGGAGAACTCCTTGCGGTACTGGGCCAACGGGTTCAGCGTGGAGTGCTGGTGGTTCTTGTAGGCCACCCTGGCGAACTGCTCGAAGCCGACGCCGTCGTAGTCACACGCGTACTCCATGCCCGCCTGGGCAAAGACGCCGGGCATCGTCTCGGTCCCGAGGATGCCGTCGACGCCGGTCACCGCTCCGTAGCGGCCTGTGGGCTCGAAGACCTTCTCCTCGGCCTTGCTGCCACCACGCAGCAGGCCCATCTTGCCCATCTGCTCTACGCCGAAGGCCAGGCCCATCTGCGCCTCCCCGGCCTTGATCGAGAGGTAGACGGTGCGCAGGGCCGTCGCCCCGGTGGCACACGCGTTGGTCACGTTGAACACCGGTATGCCGGTCTGGCCGATCTGCTTCTGCACCCGCTGGCCCATGCCCGACTGGGCCTGGAAGAGCGTGCCGGCGCCCATCACGTCCATGTCGTGGATGGTCACCCCGCCGTCCGCCAACGCGTCCATGCAAGCCCGCGAGGCCAGGTCGACCGCGTCCAGCTCCGGGTAGCGGCCGAACCGGGTCATGGACGTTCCGAGGATCCAGACTGCGTCGCTCATTCCTAGTTCTCCTTCTATCGTCCGTAGGGTCAGGCAGCCGCGTAGCCGAAGGCCACGCAGTCGGTGCCGTTGTCGTCTGTGCCGCAGCTGAAGGTGGTGAACCGGAGGCGCATTCCCAGCTCCGCTGTCATCGGGTCCTCCAGCCCGACCACGTTGGCCCGCACCGAGGTGCCGTCATCGGTCTTCACGATGGCCGACACGTACGGCACCGGTATGCCGGGGGCCGCCCGGTAGACGATGCTGAAGGAGCGCAGGGTGGCGTCGTCCGCGACGCGCACGGGCCTGAACTCATCCTTCCCACACTTCGCGCAGGCATTGCGCCGGTCGAAGTAGCGGGCCTGACAGCCGGTGCACTCACTGGCCTCCAGGTGCGGGTCGTCCCCGAGGCGCAGGTAGTCGACGATCGGCAGCAGGGCCGGAATCTCGGCGCTCTCAGACGATTCCTCAGTCATGCGGTCTCCTCCGGACGTGGCGCACGGTCACGCCAACGGGCCGGACACTACCGACCCTCCCATCGACCCTCCCATTCGGGCCCATGTCGGAGGATCCTCCGGCACCGCAACCCGGACACACGGAGAGACCAGCGACCGGATCACCAGGAGCCGCGGTGCAGGACCTCGCCGAGCGGACGCCGGCCCCTGGCTGCCGACCGGCTGGAGCGGGCTGCGGATGGTTCCGGATGGCCGATCGCCACCGTGCCGACGGCGCGGGCCTCGTCGGGAACGCCGAAGCGGCGACGTACCGCATCCTCGTGTTCGAAGAGCCCAAAGAAGCAGCAGGCCAGGCCCGTCTCGACGGCCAGGAGCTGGAGGGCCAGGGCCGCGAACGCCGCGTCGGTCAACCAGTACGGGACCGTCCATGCCTCCGAGCCGGCGCCGAGGCCGGTCGGCGCCTTGTCCGGTTCCCCGTAGCGGGATACGTAGAGACCTGGCAGGCCGAACGGCACGACGAGTGCTGGGACATTCAGGAGCCCCGGCCAGGGAAACCCCCCACGCCGATCGGCGGGAAGGGTGGTGTCCCAGTAGGCCCCCACGTCGACGCCCTCCAGGACCAGGAACTCGACGCCCTGGCAGTTGCCGGCGGTCGGGGTGCGTCGTGCCAGGTCGACGAGGTCGTCAAGCAGGCCGGCGGCCAGGGGTTCGGGAGTGAACGACCGGCAGGACCTGCGGTAGCCCAGGGCGTCGGAGACGGTCACCGGAGGCGGCGCCACCGCCGGATCAGAGGTGCTTCTCGAGGTCCTCGGCGAGCGCCCAGCCGAAGGCCACCAGCACGTCGCCGTTCGCCACGTCCAGCGCATCGAAGTAGGCGGCCACGTCCGCTTCGATCTTCTCCGGCTTGAGGCTGGAGTGGTCGAACAGGCAGGCCTGGGTGCCCTTGCCCGGTGAGACGAAGCGGCGTTCGTCGTAGGCCAGGGTGGATAGGCCAAAACGCTTCACGAACCGTCGACCCCACGCCCTCTCCTCGCCGGAGGCCTTGTGGCCGGGACGGGGGACGATGTCGGAGAGGGCCCTGTAGGCCTCGAACCCCGAGGGTTCGTTGAACCGGGAGCCGATGATCACGTCCTCGTCCGGGAAGGCGAGCACGGCCCGACGCAACTGCTCGGCGACCAGCGCCCGGAGCACCGTGTCACGCCTGGAGGTCCTGTGAACCGAGGCCAGGCCCACGATGACGCTCGGCGTCCCGCCGATGCGCTCCAGGGTGCAGAAGGCGAAGCCCTTCAGGCGGCCACCCTCGCGGACGGTGGTGATGAGCACCCACTCCTCGGTCTGCTTGGAGATCAGCCCGATGCCGAATGGGTTCGGCCCCATGGCGCAGAGATCCGCCATCTCCTCGATCTCGGCGTCGCCGAGCATCGTGCAGTCCTTGGTCTCGACCTCGATAGCCATCGGCCCAGATGCCTCCGAATCCGCCTGTGGTACCCACTCCATCCTGCCGGTCGATGGCCTTGTTCCCAACCCGGCAGCTCACCGGGGGCCGCAGGGGGCCGATCGGGGGGGGCCGGTCATCCGAAAACTCAACCGACCAGAACCGAGTCCGCTCCCAGCAGCACCCTGATCTCGCCCACCAGTCCACTGGCCGGATCCACCGAGAAGTCGTCCGGGAGGCGCAGCACCTGGCTGTCGCCCAGGTGGAGGTAGACCTCGGAGTCGCCGGGATGGGCCACCAGCAGCACCTTGAGCTCCTCGATGGTCTCCTCACGGATGCTCTCCACCGGCAGCCGCACGCGTACCGGCCTGGCCTGCTCCAGCTGAGAGACCTCCAGGACCTCGACCTCGTGGCAGATCAGCTTGGGAAGGTCGTCCCGTCGATCGACCCGCCCCTTGACCAGCACGATCCTGTCGTCCTCCAGCTTGTGGCCGTGTTCGGCCATCGTCTTCGGGAAGACCATGACCTCCATCGCTCCACCCAGGTCCTCCAGGTCGAAGACGGCCATCAGGTCCCCGCGTCTGGTCCACTTCTTGGAGAGGTTCGTGACCACCCCGCCGACCACCCTGATCAACCCGTCATCGACCTCGGCCAGGTCGTCGATGCTGGATTCGGATCGGCGTCGCAGCGCCCCCTCGTAGCCGCGCAGCGGGTGGTCTGACACGTAGAGGCCGAGCATCTCCTTCTCGAATGCCAGCCGTGTGTTCTTGTCGAACTCCACGTCGGCCACCACCGCACGCTCGTCGAAGTCCGGGCCTTCGGTGCTCTCGCCGAACAGCGACATGACCCCCATGTCGTGTTCCTTACGGCGGGCCACCGTGTGGTCGATTATCTGCTCGTGGGCATGGAGGAGCCCCTGGCGAGGGTGGCCCAGGGCGTCGAATGCCCCAGCCTTGATCAGCGACTCGACCGTCCGCTTGTTGAGCACCATGGTGTCGCAGCGCTCCGCGAAGTCGTAGAAGTCAGCGAAGGGTCCGTTGGCGGCCCGCTCGACCTCGATCAACTCCACCATCCCCTCACCCACGTTGCGCACTGCGGAGAGCCCGAAGACGATCCGACCCGGCGACTCCCCCGGCCTGGCGTCCGGCGCGGGCACCGGCTCGAAGTCCGAACGTGCCACGTTGATGTCCGGTACGTCCACGACGATGCCCAGCACCCGGCACTCGTTCAGGTACACGGCGGCCTTGTCCAGGTTCGACTTGACGCTTGTCAGCAGGGCCGCCAGGTACTCCACCGGATAGTGGGCCTTGAGATAGGCGATCTGGTAGGCGATCAGGCCGTAGCCGTACGAATGGCTCTTGTTGAAGGCGTAGTCGGCGAACTGCTCGATGACGTCGAACAGTTCCTCGCCCAGGGCCGTGCCGTAGCCGGTGGCGTCGCAGCCACCCACGAAGGACGCACGCTCCTTCTGCATGAGCTCCCGTATCTTCTTGCCACAGGCCTTCCGGAGGTTGTCAGCCTCTGCCAGCGAGTAGCCAGCGAACTTCTGGGCGACCCGCATCACCGATTCCTGATAGATCATGAGGCCGTAGGTGTCGGCCAGGAGTTCCTCGGCATCCGGGTGGAAGTAGTTCACCGCCTGCCGGCCGTTCTTTCGATCGGCATAGTCGTTGTGCATGTTGGCCGCCATCGGCCCGGGCCGGTAGAGGGCCACCAGGGCGGCCACGTCCTCGAAGCTCGTCGGGGACAGCGAACGCATCAGGGCACGCATCGGGCCGGACTCCAGCTGGAACACCCCTATGGAGTCGCCCCGGGCCAGCATCTCGAAGGTCGGCCCGTCGTCCAGGTCCACGTCGTCGATGTCGACGACCTCTCCGCGGATCCGATCCACGTGGGCAAGGGTGTCGGTGATCACATCCAGGTTCCGGAGGCCCAGGAAGTCCATCTTGAGTAGGCCCAGGTCCTCGACACCGTGCATCTCGTACTGCGTGACGACCGGGGCGTCGTCGGGATCCTGGCCCGACTCCGGCTTGCGCTGGATGGGGAGGTACTCGGTGAGTGCCTCCCGCGTAATGACCACGGCCGCCGCGTGGATCCCATCCTGGCGACGAAGCCCCTCCAGGCCCTTGGCGACGTCGACCACCGATCGCACGTCGTCGTCGCCCCTGTACATCTCGCGCAGGTCAGCGGCCATCTTGTATCCGTCGGCGTGCTTCTCGGTCTCGGTGAGACATGCGGCCAGCGGGGTGTCCCGGCCCAGGATCAGAGGCGGCATGGCCTTGGCGATGCGGTCTCCCATCAGGTACGGGTAGCCCAGCACCCGGGCGGCGTCGCGCACGGCGGCCCGGGCCTTGATCTGGGAGAAGGTAACTATCTGGGCGACATGGTCCCGTCCGTACTTCTCTGCGGCGTAGCGGATCATCTCGTCCCGGAACCGGGAGTCGAAGTCCATGTCGATGTCCGGCATCGAGATCCGGCTGGGATTCAGGAAGCGCTCGAAGAGCAGGTCGTACCGGATCGGATCCAGGTCGGTGATCCGGAGGCTGTACGCCACGGCACAGCCAGCTGCGCTACCCCGCCCGGGGCCGACCCGGATGTCCTGCTCGCGGGCGTGGCGGATGAGGTCCCAGGTGATGAGGAAGTACGACGAGAACCCCATGTCCCTGATGGTCCGCAGTTCGTAGGCCAGGCGCTCCACCACCGTGTCCTCGAGCTCGGCGCCCCACCTGCGTCGTGCCCCCTCGAAGGTCAGGTGCTCGAGGTAGGCGTCCGCGTCCTCGAATCCCTCCGGGATCGGAAAGTCCGGAAGCCGGGGATTGCCGAACTGGATCTCCACGTTGCACCGTTCAGCG
Organism: Acidimicrobiales bacterium; assembly: GCA_022452145.1. Classification (NCBI taxonomy): domain Bacteria; kingdom Bacillati; phylum Actinomycetota; class Acidimicrobiia; order Acidimicrobiales; species Acidimicrobiales bacterium. The sequence continues at coordinate 51,727 of JAKURY010000014.1, forward strand.
ATCCACAACGTGTTGTCGCACGCATCGGGGAGGTCCCGGAAGAGTTCCCGCATCTCGTGCGAGGTCTTGAGGTAGTGCTCCTCGCCGGAGAACCGGAACCGGTTCGGGTCGCTCATGAGCGAGCCGGTCTGGACGCACAGCAGGGCGTCGTGGGCCCGGGCGTCCTCCCTGCGGATGTAGTGGCTGTCGTTGGTTGCCAGCAGGGGTGCCCTGAGCTCCCGTGCGATCTGCTCCAGCTGCGGGTTGGTCCGGTGCTGTTCGGGCATCCCGTGATCCTGGAGCTCGACGAAGAGGTTTTCCCTTCCGAAGATCTCCTGCAGGCGGGCCGCCTTGGTCAGGGCGTCGTCGTAGTCGTCACGCATCAGGGCCTGGAGCACATGGCCGCCGAGACATCCCGTGGTGGCGATGAGTCCCTCGCTGTGCTCGGACAGCACCTCCCAGTCGACCCGTGGCTTGTAGTAGTAGCCCTCCAGGAACGCCCGGCTGGCCACCTGGATGAGGTTGCGGTAGCCCACGTCGTTCTCGGCGAGGAGGGTCAGGTGGTACATGAGCTTGCGGCCACCGTCGGTCTGGCCGCCGGAGTCGTCCACCCGGCCCCGGCGCGACGGCCGTTCAAAGCGGGTGTCATGGGCCATGTAGGCCTCCGTACCCAGGATCGGCTTCATCCCGCGGTCCCGGCAGGCCCTGTAGAAGTCCAGGACCCCGTACATGTTTCCGTGGTCGGTGATCCCCAGCGCCGTCTGACCGTCGGCCGCTGCAGCGTCCACCAGCTCGTCGACCCGTGCCGCTCCGTCCAGCATGGAGAACTCGGTGTGGACGTGGAGGTGGGTGAACCCGCTGCTCATCTGAACGCTCAGGTCACAGGTAGGTGCCGTGCCGGGTCTCCGGACCGTCGACCGGGTCACCAGGCGCCAGTTCCGGACGCCGCATGCCCGCCAACTGCTGCTGGGCGGCCATCTGCTGGGCGAACAGGGTGGCCTGGATGCCCTGGATCAGGCCCTCCATCCATCCCACCAGCTGGGCCTGGGCGATCCGCAGTTCGTCCACGCTGGGCGCCGCCTCCTCCCCGAAGGGAAGCGCCAGCCGTTCCAACTCGTCCCGGAGGTCGGCCGAGAGCGCTGAGCCAAGCTCGGCCACCGAGGTCGCGTAGATCTCCCGGAGTCGATCCCGGCTGGGCTCGTCCAGGGGTGCCGATCGCACCTCCTCGAGCAATTGGCGCATCATCGTGCCCACCCGTATGACCTTGCCGGGATGCTCGATCGACTCGTCGACATCGTCCACCTCGTCGCCCGATCCCTCCCCGACCACCTCCGTGGGGTCGGTCAGCACCTCGGGTTCCACCGTCTCCGGTGGCTGTGGGTCATCGTCCGGCATCGTCCCGGACTCTATGCCGATCGACACCCCCCGGGTGGGCGACCATCGGGCTCCATCCGTCGGTGTTCGGAGCCACTCCTCAGGTGACCACGGCCAGGGCCGGAACGAGCATCTCGTCGACCGTCATGGAGCCGTGACGACCGATCAGGTGGAACGACATCGCCTCGGCGGGATCCACGAAGGCCACTGGGTCTCGGGCCAGCACCGCCACGTCGCCCAGCCGCGCCCTCGCCACGGCGGTCACCTCGGGTCCCAGCCACCCGGCAGTAACCACCTCGTCCACCGAGCGGACCCAGCCGACAGCGTCGAAGGCCTCGTGGGCGGCTTCCAGCAGGTCGCCGGCAGACCCGGCGCGGGCGTGAAGCCACCGGAACCGGGCCTCGCCACTCTGTCCGTCCACCAGCCTGGTCACGGACTGCGGAAGGTCGATGAGCTGGTCCCCCACGTGGACCTGGCCGTGGTCGGCGGTGACGACGATCGCAGTACCCGCAGGAAGCCGGGTGGCCAGCTCCGCGACCATGGCGTCGCACGCCGCCAGCTCCTCCTCGTAGCGATCGGCCAACCCAAATTCGTGGGCCGTTCGGTCGATGTCGTCCCAGTAGGCGTATACGAACGGCTCACCGCCGTCGAAGGCCTCGAGAACCCTGGACACGAGGCCGTCCCGATCCCGGTACCCCATGAGGCGGGTGTCGGACAGGTGGACGGCCGTGAACCCCGACTCGGCGAAAGCCTCCCGGGTCACCACCGGTGGCCACTGCGCTTCGAACAGCTCGCAGGGCTGGAACTCCCGGGGATCGTGCCGTCGTCGGGCATCCCCGTCCCCGGTGGTCCACCGCAGAGCGTTCAACACCTCGGCGTGGGCCGCCCCCTCCGGAGCCCCGACGGCGATCCGATACCCGACCACCCCGTGGAGTCCAGGCGCCACGCCGGTGGATATCGAGGTGAGGGCGGCCGCCGTCGTGCTGGGGGCGACCGTGGTAATCGGTCCGCCGGCGAGGGCCGCCAGGTTCGGAGCGGCCGCCGAACGGGACCTCAACTGCTCCCAGCCCAGGCCGTCCAGGACCAGCAGGAGGATCCGGCGGGACCCGAGCACCTCTCCTGGTAGCCACGACGGCCAACCACCGGGTACAAGGTCACCATGCAGCAGGGCCGGCACCAGGGCCGTCACGCACGCTGCGTCGTACGCCGGGGCGACCGGTTGGGCATCTACCTCGGCAGGTTGCACGGGCCGACCGTACTGTCGGCTCCACCGACAGGCGACCACCATGGGCCGACATCGCTGGTGCCGGGAGCACCGGGTCTAGGATCCACCGACGTGAAGGTCTCGACGCGGGGTGATTACGCCAGCCGCGCACTGTTGTCCCTCGCCCTCCACGGCGACGGCCAGACTCCCCGATCGGTCCGCGAGATCGCCGACAAGACCGGGCTTCCCCAGCCCTACCTGGAACAGATCCTGCTGGCCCTGAAGGGCGCCGGCCTGGTCCGGTCCAAGCGGGGCGTCGGCGGGGGCTACGTCCTGGCACGCCAACCGTCGCTGATCCTGCTCTCCCAGATCGTGGCCGCCGTGGACGGACCCATAGTGGCCGGCGACTTCAGCGATCCCCACACCGACGGGGCCTGCGACCACGAGGGCCAGTGCGTCCTGCTCTCCATCTGGGCGAGCGCCGGGAGCCACATGCGCAGCTACCTGGACTCGTTCACCCTCGAGACCATCGCCACCATGGCCCGCGGTGAGGCCTCCTGGCCTGACGCCTAGGGGACCGGCGGGTTCACGTCGTCTGCTCGGCGGGCCGATCCAGCGACTCAGGCTCGCCGAGGCCATCAAGGATCTCGCGGAGGTCGGCAGGCAGCGGCGCATCGAAGGCGAGGTGGTCGCCGGTCACCGGGTGGTCGAAGGACAGGTGGGCGGCGTGCAGGAACGGCCGATCCAGCACCAGCCCGCTCCGCTCCCCACCGTAGGTGCCGTCGCCCACCAGTGGGTGTCCTATGGCCGCCAGGTGGACGCGGATCTGGTGGGTCCGCCCGGTCTCGAGCCGGCACGACACCCGCGAGACCTCGGGATCCCTCCAGATGGCCATCACCTTGTAGCCCGTCCTGGCCGGTCGGCCCGAACCGACCACGGCCATCCTGGTTCGGTCCCTGGGTGACCGCCCGACCGGGGCATCCACCACGCCGTCAGCCGCCTCGAACAGCCCCCAAGCCAGCGCCTCGTAGCGACGTCCGACCGAACGGTCCGCCAGTTGGGCCACGAGGGAGTCGTAGGCCGCCTGGTTGCGGGCGACGGCCAGCGCCCCGGACGTACCCAGGTCCAGCCGATGCACGATGCCCGGCCGGGCCGCCGAGCCGACGCCGGCGATATCCGGGTGGCTGGCCAGGAGCCCGTTGACGAGGGTACCTGTCGAGTTGCCGGCGCCGGGATGGACAACGAGGCCTGCCGGCTTGTCCACGACGAGGACGTCGTCGTCGGCGTACAACAGCGGAACGCTGATCGACGAGTCCGGCTCGGGCACGTGGACCGCCTCGCGCTCGAAGCCGGTGACCACCAACTCCTCACCCTCCCGGAGCCGACGGGACCGTTGGAACACCACCTGGCCGTCTACGGACACGCTTCCGGCCGCCAGGGCACCGGCCGCCCGGTTCCTGCTCACGTAGGCCAGGAGGGATACCACCCGGTCGATGCGCTCGCCGTCCAGGGCAGGAGGTATGGCCTCCCGGAAGCCGGCCCCGTCAGTCATCGTCGCCAACCACGCCAGACGACGAGCCCCCCGGCCACGACGATCGTCGCGTCCGCCAGGTTGAACACGGGCCACCACTGCAGGTCGACGAAGTCGACCACGGCACCGCCCAGGAAGCCAGCGTCGTCCCGGAAGGCACGGTCCGAGAGGTTGCCGATGGCCCCGCCCACGATCGCACCTACGGCGACCCTGGCCACCGGATCCACCGTGACCGCACCCTGGCGGACCAGGAGCACGATCACGACCAGCACCAAGACTGCGAGGATCGGGCCGAGGCCCTCACCCCGACTGAAGGCCGCTCCGGTGTTGAAGACGAGTCGGAGCCGCAGGGTCCAGAAGATGTCGATGGTCTGATCGGCGAGCACTTCGGAGGCCCACCACTTGGTCAGCTGGTCGACGACCAGGACCGTGGTACCCACCACCGCCGACGCCTTCCACCGGCGCCGCGGGCCGGCGACGACGGTCACCGCCTACCCAGTCCCCCGACCTTGAACTCGACCCGCTGGGCGGCCCACGGGATGGCCTTGAGTCGTTCCTTGGGCACGTTCTTGCCCGAGGCGACGCAGACCCCGTAGACGCCAGTGCGGATCCGTTCCAGGGCGGCGTCGATCTGGTCGACCGCATCTCGGGCCTGGGCGCTCAGGGCGAGGTCCAGGTCGCGTTCCACAGCGAGCGTGTCGCCCTCGCCCGACTCGTCGTCGAACTGGACGTCACCAGGATCACGGTCCTCGAGCAACGAGTCCGCCTCGGCCTGCAGGCTGTCGGCACTACGCACGTAGCGGGCGCGCTCCTCGAGGAGGGCCTTCTTCTGCTGTTCCACAAACTTCGCACCAAACGGAGACTTCTTGGCAGGAGCCTTCTTGGCTGCGGGAGCCTTCCTGGCAGGAGCCTTCTTGGCTGCGGGAGACTAGCAGGCCGGAGACGTCATGCAAACCGGAGAAATGCAGCCCGGCGAGTTCATAAAGAGAGTAGAAATGCGTGGGGG
>JAKURY010000015.1 GCA_022452145.1 Acidimicrobiales bacterium
GGCCTGCGCATGCACTACGAGGCGTGGCTGCAGCTCCGGGGAGAGGCACCGGCGGATCGGCGGATTGGCACTCTCGCCGATCGCAGCCGGGCCCTCGTCCACAACCTCGGGGGCTATCCGGGCGAGATGGTGTCCTTCGTGGGGATCGTCGGCACCGAGCTGGGTTGAGGAGGGCGCCCGCCGGCGCAGGAGCGCCGTCCCGGTTCGCGTCAGGGAGCCATCGCCACCCAGGCGTCGACCACGGCACCATCGCCGAACGACTCCAGGGACGGCAGCCGGCGGTTCCACATGAAGAGGGCCAGGTCGGACGCCGTGCCCCGCACTGCCGCATCGCCCCGGCCGTGCTCGTGTACGACGTTTAGCACGTCGTCCACGGCGGTCAGCAGCCACTCGCCGTCCCCGTCGGTCCGGTGGAGGTGGAGTGATCCTTCCGGGTAGCCGGTCGTGGGTCCCCGCATCTGGTACCTCCAGGCGACGTCGAGGGCCTCGGCGATCCCGTCGGCTGCCAGGTCCGCGTCGATGGGATCGGCGTCGCCGGCGGCGTTCTCGGCATCCCAGCGGTGGATGGCGGTCTCATGGGCGACCCGGCGACCGATCCAACCGACGTCACGACCCTCGGCGGGGCACCAGTTCCAGGCCGGGGCCTCCGGGTCCGCGTCGGCCAGCAGCGCCAGCAGCGCGTCCAGGGCCTCGACGGTTGTCGAGGTGTCGTCGGGATCGGGCCTGGTGGGCCGGTCGGGCGAGGCGGCCGCCACCTGGGTGGCCATGAACCCCCACACGCTCCGCATGTGATCGGCGAGGCCGGTGTTGTCCCAGTCGGGGCAGTGCTCCACCCGGGCATCCGGGGCCCGGTCCACGGCGGCCAGCAGGGCCCTCCCTTCTCGTTCGATTGCGGTCAGGTACCCGGCACGTTCCATGGCCGGAGTCTGGCCCGGCTCGGCCCGGAACGGCCAGTCGTCGGCCGCCGTTTCATGGGCCGCCGGCCATCGGGGTGGGTCGGCGACTCAGGAACCCGGCGGCCCGTCCTGTTCGCGGAGGAAGGCCTCCAACTCGGCGGCCAGGTCGTCGCCCCTGGGCATGAGGTCCTCGCTCTGGTCGACTTGGGACTCCAGCCGGCGCACGTGGGTACTCACCTCGTCGTCGCCGGCCACCGCCTGGTCCACCCGCGACTGCCACTCGGCGGCGGGGCCGTCCAGGTCGGCATGTGCGGTGTCGATGCCGCTGACCTGCTCGAACCGACGGAGCAGGGCGCGGGTGGCCTTGGGATTGGGGGAGTCGGGCAGGTAGTAGGGGACCGAAACCCGCAACGAGATGACCGGCACGCCGGCCCTGTCGAGGGTGTCGTGGAGGACGCCCACCACCCCGGTCGGCCCCTGGTACGACGGCCGGTCCAGGCCCAGTCGGTCGGCCAGGTCGCGGTTCGTGGAGCTTCCGGTGACCGCCGGAGGCCGGGTGTGGGGCGACATGCCGCTCATGGACCCGAGCGTCACCACCATCCGTGACTCGGACCGGATAGCCGCCTCCAGCAGGGCCTCGGTGAACGTCCGCCACCTGAGGTGGGGTTCGACGCCGGACACCAGCACCAGGTCGCGTTGGCCCTCAGCGGTCCGGACGGCCAGCACCCGGTTGGTGGCCCAGCGGATCCAGCGCACGTCGTGGTCGTCGAACTCCACGACCGGTCGTTCCTGGGTGAAGTCGAAGAACGTCTCAGGGTCGACGTCGCCGACCTGCACGCTGCCGAGGCGTTCGGCCAGCCACTCAACCGCTGAGGTGGCCGATCCGGCGGCGTCGAACAGCCCGCGGAAGGCCACGACCAGGATCGGACGGTCCAACCCTGCGGCCAGCTGGTCGTCGGCAGTCCACCGGAGCTCCTCCATTCCGACAGGTTCGCAGATGGAACCACCGGATCGGGGACCGGCCGCAGGGTCGGGGCCTGTTGCCGGATCGGGGACCGGCCGCAGGGGCCCGTGCCGGGTCAGGCCCGCTGGACGACGCCGTGCGAGCATCCGACTGTGACGACCGCCGGGGACCACCGCCACCCGTACCGGTGGGTCCTGTTCGTCGGGATCTGCGGCGTCTACTTCGCCTTCGGGGTGGTGGCCATGTCGGTTCCCCCGCTGGTGGGCGAGGTCCGGGCCGACCTGGGCCTCAGCCGCGGCGCCATGGGCCTGGCCCTCGGAGCCTGGCAGCTCGTCTACATAGTGAGCGCACCGATAGGCGGCCGCCTGATCGACCGACTGGGCGTCCACCGCGGCATCCTGCTCGGGTCGCTGGTGGTCATGGCGAGCGGGTTCGTCCGTGCGGCCGCCGGTGGCTTCGGCACCTTCTGGCTGGCCATCTCCCTGTTCGGGGTGGGTGGCCCGCTCATCTCGGCGGGAGCCCCGAAGGCCGTGAGCCTATGGTTCACAGCAGAGCGGGAGCGCCGCCTGGCCATCGGCGTCTACAGCACCATGCCGGCCATCGGGGGAATGGCGACCCTCGTACTCTCCAACTCCGTCCTCATGCCGTTGACCGGCTCGTGGCGGGCAACCGTTGTCATCGAGACGGGCCTGATGGTCGTCGCCCTGCTCGCCTGGCTGGTGGTCTCGGGTCGTGCACCCGACCCGCCTGCCGCTGTCACGCCGCCTAGTGGTGTCGTCGTCGTCGGCCGACGGGGCCTGTTGGCGAGCTCCGAGTTCCGGCTGATCCTGGTGCTGGGCCTCGGCGTGTTCTTCGTCGGCCACGGCCTCGGGGGTTGGATGCCCGAGGTACTCAGGGAGCACAGCGGGTTCTCACCGATGGCGGCGGCCAACTGGGCGGCGCTGGGTGGCCTCGTGGGCGTGGTCGCCTCCCTCGTCGTTCCCCGTAGCACCGAACGCCGGCGCCTCCCGACGACGATGGCCGCCATGCTGCTGCTGGTCGCCGTGGGCGTGGTTGCCATCGTCATCCTCCCCACGGTTCTGGATCCGATTCCCGTCGCCATGGCCGGGGTGCGGTCTGCCATGGTCCCGCTGGCGCTGGTGGCCCTAATGGAGTCCGAGGGCGTGGACGGGTCCAACACCGGCGTCGCCTACGGCCTCTGGTTCGCGGTGGCCGAGGTCGGTGGCGTGACCGGACCCCTGGTGCTGGGCCGCGTGGCCGACACCTCGGCCGGCTTCGGTGGAGCGCTCGTCCTCGTGGCCCTGGTGTGTGTCGCCATGCTCGTTCCGATTGCCCGGCTCCGGCGGTTCACCGACACGGGTCTCCGCCGGTGATCCGGACCCGGAGTAGTTTCGGCGGTGGCCTGACGGGAGGTCAGGCATCCCGGCAGCACCGGGCGGGAGCCCCATGACCACCAACGACACTGGAGCCGACCCGACTGAGGCCTATGCGGGCTTTCGGGGCGAGGTCGGTCGGATCATGTCCACCTCGACCCCTGACTGGCCACAGCCCCCGACGGCTCCTGACGGCGCGCCCAACGTGCTGGTCGTGCTGGTGGACGACCTCGGGTACAGCGACGTCGGGTGCTACGGCTCCGAGGTGGACACCCCGAACATCGACCGGTTGGCCGCCGAAGGCCTGCGCTACGCCAACTTCCACGTCAACCCCATGTGCTCGCCCACACGGGCATCCCTGCTCACAGGGCTGAACCACCACCTGGCCGGTGTGGGCACCGTGTGCCACATGGAGCCGGGCTTTCCCGGCTACGCGGCGACCATCAGGGAGGACGCAGTCACGATGGGTGGGGTCCTGAGGGATGCCGGCTGGTCGACGCTCATGGTCGGCAAGTGGCACCTCTGTCCGGACTCGCAGCTCACCGAGGCCGGTCCCCGGAACGGCTGGCCGTGCCAGAAGGGCTTCGACCGCTTCTACGGGATCCTGGACGGCTTCACGAACTTCCACCAGCCCCACCGCCTATACGAGGACAACCGGGCCCTGGACATCGACGACTTCCCCGACGGCTACTACTTCACCGACGACCTGACCGACCGGGCCCTCGGCATGGTCGCCGAACTCCGGGACGGGCACCCCCGCAGGCCGTGGTTTCTGTACTTCGCCCACGGGGCGGTCCATGCTCCGCTGCAGGCCAAGCCTGCTGACATCGGAAAGTACCGGGGTCGCTACGAGGCGGGCTGGGACGAGGTCCGCCGTCGCCGCTTCGAACGCCAGAAGGAGCTCGGGATCATGGCGGCCGACGTCGTGCTGCCACCCCGCAACACCGAGGAGGGCTACGCCGTCAAGGCGTGGGACGACCTGTCGGCGATGGAGAGGGAGCTATTCGCCAGGTACCAGGAGATCTTCGCCGGCATGGTCGACAACGTCGACCAGAACCTGGGTCGCCTCCGAGACGGGCTGGAGGCCATGGGCGAGTGGGAGAACACGATCGTCGTGTTCACCTCGGACAACGGCGGGAGCAGGGAGGGGCTGGACAACGGCACGTCGGCCTACTTCCGCACGCTGATCGGCCAGACCCGCACCAACCCGTTGGACTCCGTCGAGCTCGACCACTCGCGCCTGGACCTGATGGGCGGACCCAGGACCCTGCCCCACTATCCGTCGGGCTGGGCGATGGTGTCGGGCACGCCCTTCCGCCTCTACAAGATCAACACCCACCAGGGCGGCCACCAGGTGCCGTTCATCCTCTCGAAGGGTTCGGGCCTGCCAGGCGGAGGCGGCATCCGTCGCCAGTACCAGCACGTCACCGACCTGCTGCCCACCCTGCTGGACCTCGTCGGCGTCGACATGCCGACCACCGTGCACGGGCGACCCGTTCCGGCCCCGGCAGGGGCCAGCTTCACGCCGTCGATCCACGACGGGGCGGCGGCCAGCACCCATCCCGAGCAGTACTACGAGCAGATGGGGCACCGGGGTATGTACCGCGACGGCTGGTCGGCCGTCGTCTGCCGGAAGCCACGCACGCCGTTCAGCGACGAGGTCTGGGAGCTGCACGACCTGGAAGAGGATCCGACGGAGAGTCGGAACCTGGCCGACGAGCACCCGGAGAAGGTCGCCGAGCTGGTCGACGCCTGGGAGCGGGCGGCCTGGGCCAACCAGGTGTTCCCGCTGGACGAGGGCAACAACGTCAAGAACCTGCTCAGGCCACCGTGGAACGCCGAGATGGAGGCAGAGGCCCGCTTCCTGCCCGACAGCCCGACCACCGAGCGCTACCGGTCCCTGCAACTCGTCAACTCCCGTTCGTTCGAGGTCGAGGTCTCGCTGGACCTGGCTGCCGGCGACCGCGGCACGCTGGTGGCCCACGGCGACCAGGGCGGCGGCTACGCCCTCTACGTGGTCGACGACCGGCTGCTCCTGGCGTGGAACGGCTACGGCTCCATGACCGAGGTCGACGGGGGTCCGGTGGTCGCAGGCACGTCGTCGATCCTGCTGGTGGTCGAGGCTGTGGGGAACCTGGCCGTGCACGTCGAGCTGAGGGTGGACGGGACGGTCGTGGCCGGTGCCCGCGACCTGCCGGCTCTCACCGCGATGGCGCCGTTCCAGGGCATAGACGTGGGCATCGACAGGCGTTCGCCGGTGTCGTGGTCGATCCGGGAGAGGTACGGGACCTTCACGTGGTCCGGGACCCTGCACCACGTGACCTACCGTCCGGGGGAGCCTGCCCCCGACGCCGGGCCGCGCTGGCTGGATGTCCTGCGCGAGGCGGGCACCAGGTTCGAGTAGGCGACCCGGGGATCCCCCGGGCGGACGGGAAACGGAGTCGAGGATGGACCTGCAGGAGTTGGTCGGTCCGGCGCACACGGCGCTGTGCATCGTGGAGTGCCAGAACGGGGTGGTCGGGCCGGAGTCCAGCATGGCTGCCGTGGCCGATGCCGTGGCCAAGGCCGGATTGCTGTCCCGCCTGGGTGGCCTGGCCGCAGCGGCACGCACCGCCGGGGTGAAGGTGGTGCACGCCACGTTCCACTCGAGGGCCGACCAGTGGGGCGGCAACCGGAACTCCCGCCTCTTCGCTGCGGCCAGGAGGGCCGATGTGCAGCAGGTGGTCGGGACGCCGGCCGTGGATCCGACACCAGAGCTTGGCTACGAGCTGGGTGTCGACGTGGTCCTGCCCCGCTTCCACGGACTCTCGGCAGACTCAGGCAGCGGGCTGTCGGCCATGCTCCACAACGAGGGGATCACCACCGTGGTAGTCGCCGGGGTGACCCTAAACGTGGCCATCCCCAACACCGTCTTCGACCTCGTCAACGCCGGCTTCCAGGTCGTGGTGCCGACCGACGGATCGGTGGCCACCCCCGTGGCCTACGGCGACCAGGTGCTCGCCCACACCCTGGCCTACGTGGCGACCCTCAGCGACGTGACGACCCTCACCGAGGCCTGGCTGCAGGCCTGATACGACCGGCCCGAAGGGCCTCGGTCCGGCCTCAGGGCCGACGGCGGCGCAGGCCGACGGCCAGCGAGACCAGGATCCCCACCAGGACCCCCTGTTCGACCCGTGGGCTGAGGGCCAGGGTGGCGCAGAACGTCACCCACGCCACGACTGCGTTGGACTGCGAACGCCGGGCCATTCCCAGGAGCTGCCTGGGTTTCACCAGGCCGACCACGGCCGCGATGACCACCCCGCCAAGGGTGGCCCGGGGGAGCGGGGCCAGAACGTCGGCGAACGGCAGGAAGGCCAGCACGGTGGCTCCGGTGACCAGGCCGGACCAGCGCGTCCTGGCCCCGGCCAGTCGGTTCAGCGACGACCGGCTGAAGGATCCACCCACCGGGAACGACCCGGAGACGGCGGCGGCCACGTTGGCCACTCCCGAGCTCACGAATTCCCGGCTGGCACTCCACCGCTGGCAGTCCGCCTCGGCGAACACCCGGGCGATGGAGGCCGGCTCGGCGAAGCCCACCAGGGCGATGAGGATGCCGCCGACCAGCAGCGAGCCGGTCGAGCCCCAGGGGAGGTCCAGCGAGAGGGTGGGGAGGTCCGTCGGCACGTTGCCGACCACCGGTCCGTCGTATCCGGTCATTCGGCTGACCACGAGGCTGCCCCCGACGGCGATGAGGGCACCGGGAAACATCCTGTGCACGACCCTGCGACCTGCCAGCACCAGCAGGACGGTCGTGGCGGCTATGGCCAACGACGCTCCTTCCCAGTCGCCGGGATGGCCCAGCGACCAACCGGCCCGCCAGAGCACCCCACCCCCCGGGGCCGCTGCGCCGACTGACTTCGGAAACTGCGAGGCCAGGATCAGGATTGCCGCCGCAGAGGTGAATCCGGTGACCACCGGGTCACGCATCAGGTGGGTGACCACGCCCAACCGGAAGAGCCCCAGCAGCAGACGGGTGACGCCGACCACCAGGGCGAGCAGGGCGGCCAGCGCCACGTAGTCGGTGCTGCCGGGGTCGGCCAGGCTGGCCAGCACACCGAAGGTCAGCAGGCTGGTGAGCGCCACCGGTCCCGTCTGGAGGTATGGCGATGAGGCGAAGAGGGCAAACAGGATCGGTGGCAGCGCCGAGGCGAAGAGCCCCAGGTGGGACGGCAGCCCGGCCAACTCGGCGTAGGCCATCGACTGGGGGATCAGCACCATTGCCACGCTCAGCCCGGCCACCACGTCGGCGGGGACCGGCCGGCTCGGGGGAACGGTGAGGGGCTCGGTGGTCGCTCCGTCGGTCACCTCGGCACCCTAGGTGCCCCGTCGCCGGGTCCTGCCGACCCGGTCCGAGGTCAGCTGCTGTTGGTAGCGTCGGGCGATGGCCGGTGGACGGGGCAGCATGCGGCCCACAGGTACGCCTCGCCACGAGTTGCCGGTGGACGGCGTGCCGATCAGGCCGGCAGCCACGATCCTGCTGGTGGCCGACCGGCCGGACCTGCACGTCCTGACCCTGCGACGGACCGACGCATCCACGTTCGTGGCCGGGCACACCCTGTTTCCCGGTGGCGCGGTGGACGAGGGTGACCACGACCCACGCTGGCCGTCGCTGGTTACCGGATTGTCGGCCAGCGCCGCTGCGGAGCGGCTGGGAGTGGCCGACGGCCTGGGGTTCTGGACCGCAGCGGTCCGCGAGACGCTGGAGGAGGTCGGCGTGGCGGTCGGTACCGGGGATCCCGTGTTGGCCGCCCGACTGGTGGAGGGCCGCCGTGACCTGGAGGCAGGGCGGATCGGCCTGGTCGACCTGGTCCGGGAGAGCGGGACCAGCCTGGACCTGTCGGGCATCCACGCCGTGGCCCGGTGGGTGACGCCGATGCCCAGCATCAAGCGGTACGACACGTACTTCTTCGTGGCCACCGTGGACCCGAACGTCCAGCCGGAGGTGGACGGACGCGAGGCGGTGCACGCCGAGTGGTGCAGGCCGGCGGACGTCCTGGAGCGGTGGCGGGCCGGCGAGCTCACGATGATCAGCCCGACTATCAGCATGTTCCAGCGGCTGGCCTCCCACGTTTCGGCCACCGGCGTGCTGTCCGCAGCAGAGGCCGGCGGACCCGTGCTGAGGGCCCGGATCCTCGACGACTCGACCACGCCGGTCCGCTTCGAGGGGGATCCGGGCTTCAACGAGCCGGGGACCAGGGAGAGCCTGGGCTGGGTGTGGCTTCCTGCCGGGGACCGCCCCGACCCCACGACCGGGTGGGCCTGACCCGACCAGCGCCCGTAGAATTGGCTTCGTGTCCGCTCCCTCCCACGTCCCCACGCCGGTCGTCCGCTCCAGCGATCGCTCCTACTCCGGCCCACTGCGCCGCCTGGGTCCCTGGCGGGCCGGACGCCCCGGTGAGGTGGTCGACCAGGGTGGCCAGCCCAGCGGCACCAGCCTTGGCAGCCAGGGACCGGACCAGGGCTTCGCATTCCGCCTCGCCCGGTCGTTCGTGCCGCGCCTCCGCCTGGGTGCGGGCGAGCGGGTGCCCGATGTGGTCGCCGGTTGCGTCGGCGTGGCCCTCAAGCGGGCGGCCCTGTCCGGTCGGGCTCCGATGGTCGCCGACCTGGAGGTGGCCTTCAGCCTGTTCGGATTCATGGACGAGCCGCCCACCGACGAACGCCTGGCCGATCGGCGGCGCCTGTTCGCCGAGGCCTCCCACCACCACAACTACGCCGAGGTGCGACGCATAGTCGACCTCGTCCCGAACAGTGCGCTGGGTGCGGACGGCGAGCCGGGTCCGGACGCGGCGAGCGTCGCTTCTGCCCGCGCCCACTGAGCCGGTCCGACCCGGAACCCGGTCCACGGTGATCCCCGAGCCAACCGGAACGCCCGACGCCCGGAAGGGGCGGGTCCTCGACTCGGTCATCCCGATCGCCCTGTTCCTGGTGCTGAACCGGGTGTGGGGCCTGGGTGCCGGGGTGGCGGGTGCGACGTTGTGGAGCATCAAGGTTGCGGTCGACCGCCGCCGTCGCGGGGAGGCCGTAGGCCAGTACCTGCCGATCCTGGTGGCCTACCTGGTGGTACGGGCCATCGTCGGAATCCTCACCGATTCGGAAGCCGTCTACTTCGGGATCGGCATCGGGACAAAGGCGGCCATCGGCGTGGCCCTGGTCGCGACCGTCGTGGCGGGTCGTCCGGTACTCGCCCGCTATGCCCCGATGGTCGTCCCGTTCAGCGCCGACACGAAGGCCCACCCCGTCTACCTCCGGGTGATGGGCCGGCTGACCGTGTTCCTGGGCCTGTACCAGTTGCTGACGTCGGCGTGGGACATCTGGCTGTTCAACCGGACGTCGACGGACGGCTACGTGCTGATCCGGTTCGCGGTCGGCTGGCCCGCAGGCACCATCGCAACGATGGTCGCCTTCGCCTACGCCGATCGGGCCCTGCGACCCATCCCCGACTACCCCGGGATCCTCGACCTGATGGAAGGGTCCGCGGACGGTTGACCGTAGGCCCGAATGGGTCGCCGGGGTTTCGCCGGTGGGAGGATCTTCCGTCGGGGACGACGAGGGAGGCGACCTGATGGCCGATGGGGATCTTCGGGGCTACGGGGTGCTGGTGACAGGTGGAGGTACCGGCATCGGACGAGCTTGCGCCGAGGCGCTGGCTGCCGACGGCGCCGTGGTGACGATCTGCGGGCGGACCGAATCCCGACTCACCGATGCTGTCGACCGCATCCGGCCGGGCCACGGTGGCAGCGTGCACCACCTGGTGGCCGATGTGACGTCGGAAGACGACGTACGCGCGGCGGTGGCCGCCACGGTCGCCAACGCCGGGAACCTCCGGGGCGTTGTGGCCAACGCAGGTGGCGGTGGCGGCCTAGGGCCGTACCACCTCCAGGACCTCGCCCAGTTCGAGGCGGTTCTGCGCCTCAACGTGATCGGCACGATGCTGTGCGTTAAGCATGCGGTGCCCGAGATGGTGGCTTCGGGAGGCGGCTCGTTCGTCGGCATGTCGTCGATCGCAGGCCACCAGAATCACGTCCACTTCGGCGCCTATCCGGTGGCCAAGGCGGGGATCGAGGCGATGATGCGGAACGCCGCCGACGAGTTCGGCCGGTCCAACGTGAGGTTCAACGCCATCCGCCCCGGCTTCATCGCCACCGAGATGATGGAGTTCGTGCCGCGTGACAGCGAGGTCTATGCCGGCTACGTGCGCAATACGCCCCTGGCGCCGACCTCGGACACGGGCGTCGGGGCACCGTCCGACGTGGGAGCGTTGGCCAGGTTCCTGGTCGGTCCGGAGTCGCGCTGGATCACCGGGACGGCCATAAACGTCGACGGCGGCCAGGCGTTGCGGGCCGGACCCGACTTCTCCCCGTTCATCGCCCCGTCGCTCGGCGACGAGGTCATGGCCGGCAACAGGCCCGGGGACGGCTGACCCCACGGCGGCCGTCAGGCCGCGTCGAACTCCAGATGGGCCCGGCGGAGGCCGTAGACGAAGGCGTTCGGCATCTCCACTGGCGCGGTTCCCGGCTTCAGGCGCAGGTCGACGACCCGCTGAACGAACTCCTCGAAGAACACCCGGACCTCCAGGCGGGCCAGGGCTGCGCCCAGGCAGAAGTGAGTGCCGAACCCGAATGCCAGGTGGTTGTTGGGGGTCCGGGTGACGTCGAACTTCTCGGGGTCGTCGAAGTGCAGCGGGTCCCTGTTGGCCGACGAGTACATGAGGAGGAGCTGGTCTCCGGCCCGGACCGACGTGCCGGCCACCTCGGTGTCGGTGGCGGCCGTCCGGCACATGTTGTGGATGGGCGTCACCCACCGGATGAACTCCTCGGTGGCCACCGTCAGGTCGGCGCCGTCGCGGAGCAGGGCCCACTGTTCGGGTCGTTGCGCCAACTCCACGAGCGTCCGGGCTATCACCGTCCGCGTGGTCTCGGCCCCACCGTCCAGGAGCAGCAGGCAGTCGGAGATCATCTCGTCCAGGCCGAAGTCGTGGCCTTCGAGGCCCTTCCGTTCACGGTCGATCCATACCGTCATGACGTCGTCCATCGGACAGCCCTCGGTCACCGTGAGCTTCTTGGCCTCGTAGAGCTCTGCGGCCGCCCCGGCGAATTCCATTGCCGCGGCGACCCCGTCGTGGTCGTGGTAGCGGGGTCCGCCTCCGAGGGCGATGGTCCTCTCCGACCAATCCTGGAGTTGCGGCCACATGTCGTGGGGGAACCCGAGCAGCAGGCCGATCATCTGGGCTGGTAGCGGTGCTGCCAGCTGACTAATGACCTCGGCTTCGCCGGCCGGGAGCACGGCGTCCAGCAGGCCTGTGACCACGCCGCGCACGTGGTCCTCCCACCGACCGGCCGCCCGCGGGGTGAACCGACGGGACACCAGGTTGCGTCGGACAGTGTGGTGGGGGTCGTCCAGGCCGATGATGGACCGGTCGGCTGGGATGTTCGGTCGGTAGCCGCGCTCGGTTCCCGAGGAGATGAAGGTGGCCTTGTCCCTCTCGATGGAGACGATGTCGTCGTAGCGGGAGATCCCCCAGAGGTCGTTGACGGTGTCACGGTGGACGGGATCGTGCTCGCGGAGCCAGGCGTAGGTGGGGTACGGGTCGGTGACGTAGAAGTCGCCGTCCAGCAGGTCGATGGAGCGCGGCTCGCTGTTGCCCATGGTGGGATCGTACGGTCGGGTCGTCGACCGACGGCAAGTGGGCGCGGCCCGCGGCGGTCGACATCGGGGAGGGGGCGCCATGCGAGCCGTACGGACGATCGACGCTGCGTTCCGGGTGGTGGAGGTGGACGAGCCCGGGGGCGACGGCGTGCTCGTCGAGGTGGCGTCCGCCGGAATCTGCGGCTCCGACCTGCACATGGCGGGGTTCGGGCTGACCAACACCTTCGGCCACGAGGTGGCCGGCCACCTCGCCGACGGCACGGCGGTCGCCGTCCAGCCCACGCTGACCTGTGGTACCTGCGACCGTTGCGCGGCCGGTAGCGCCCAGCAGTGCCGCTCCATGGCCCTCTACGGCCTGGCCATGGATGGTGGAATGGCCGACCGCATGGTGGTCCATGAGTCCTGTCTGGTCCCGCTGGCCGCCGGCGTCCCCGTCGGAGATGCCTGCCTGGTCGAGCCGATTGCCGTGTCGGTGCACGCCGTGAACGTCGCCGAGGTGCAGCCCGGCCACCGGGTGCTCGTCGTGGGCGGGGGGACCATTGGCCTGACCGCGGTGGCGGCAGCCCGACGGGCCGGCGCCGACGTGGACCTGTCGGCCCGCCATCCCCACCAGGTCGAGTCCGGGGAACGCTTGGGCGCCGGAACGGCTGCGTCAGGCGAGTACGACGTGGTCATAGAGGCCGCAGGCACCGAGAGCGCCCTGGTGTCGGCCATCGACCACGCCCGCCCGGGTGGGACGGTCTCGATACCGGCCGTCTACTGGGAGGGGATCACCATCCCGAACATCATGTCCATGTTCCTGAAGGAGGTCAGCCTCAGGCCGTCGTCCATGTACGGCTGTTCGGGACGCCACGGGCCGGACGTACGGGAGATCGACGAGGCGGCGACCCTGCTGGCGGCGGTTCCCGAGCTCTCCGACGCGGTCATCACCCACCGGTTCACCCTGGACGACGCCCCCGAGGCCTTCCGGGTGGCCGCCGATCGTCCGGCCGGGGCCATCAAGGTGGTGTTGGAGCCCTAGGACGGTGCCGTACGCGCGGATCCCGTAGTCCCGGTGACGGCGCCTCAGGCCAGGGTCACCGACGGGAGCGGGTACCGGCTGTCGCGCGAGAACACCTCGCGCACCAGCGGCTCGAACTCCTCGAGTGCCATCTCGTCGTAGTTCCGCTCGAAGCAGTTCTGGTCGTACTCGGCGCAGAACGCCGCGCAGTCGTCGAACCACCGGTGTTCCCGGAACTGCTCACGGGCGTCAGGGTCCGCTCCGAGGTGGTGGAAGTAGTAGTACCCCTGGAACACGCCGTGGTGCCGGATGATCCAGTGGGTGCGTTCGTCCACGTAGGGCCGAAGGATGTCGGCGGCCACCGCGCTGTGGTTCTCCGGGGCGATGGGATCGCCAACGTCGTGCAGTAGGGCGGCCACCACCATCTCGTCGTCCTCGCCGTTGCGCAGCGCCCGGGTGGCGCTCTGCAGGCTGTGGTGGAACCGGTCCACCGGGTAGCCCAGCAGCGGGCCCTCCATGGCCTTGAGAGTCGCCAGGAGGTGGTCGGCGAGGTGGGCGGCCTTGTGGGCGACCAGCTCGCGGCAGATCAGCTCGTAGTCCTCCGGGGTGCCGTCCACCATGTGTTCGAAGCTCACGGTCTCCATGGGAGCGAAGTCTGGCAGGCCGACGCACGGGACGGGAGCTCGGTGCTGCGAGGTCGACCGGTAAGGTCGCCGCCGTGCCAGCGGTCGCCGTATCCAACCTCACCAGGTCGTACGGCGACGTGCTGGCAGTCGACGACCTGTCCTTCACCGTGGAGCCCGGCGAGGTGTTTGCCCTGCTGGGGCCTAACGGAGCTGGCAAGTCGACCACGCTCGAGATCCTGGAGGGCCACAGGAGTCGGGACGGCGGCTCGGTGGACGTGCTCGGGCGGGATCCCGGAGACGGTGATCGGGAGTTGCGGGATCGCATCGGAATCGTCCTCCAGGAGGTCGGGATCGAGCGTGAGCTGACCGTACGCGAGGTGCTGGAGCACTACGGCGCCTGCTACACGCGGCGCCGTCCGGTGGACGAGGTGCTGGCCCTCGTCGGCCTGGATGGCCTCGGTGACCGGCGGACCCATCGCATGTCCGGCGGGCAGAAGCGGCGCATCGACCTGGCGACCGGCCTGATCGGTGATCCGGACCTGCTGTTCCTGGACGAGCCGACCACCGGCTTCGACCCGTCGGCACGGCGCCAGGCCTGGGAGGTGGTCGACGGCCTGCGGTTGTTGGGAAAGACGATCCTGCTGACCAGCCACTATATGGACGAGGTCGAGGCGTTGGCCGACCGCGCCTTGGTCATCGTCGGGGGTCGGGCGGTAGCCACCGGTACCCCCGACGAACTACGGGGCAGCGCCGGTAGGGAGACGCTGATACGGGTCCGGTTCCCCGTGGAGGTGAGCGGAACGGTGGACGGCCTGCTGGCCGCGCTGGTGGGCAGGGCCTCTGTGCGCAACGGGGTGCTGGAGGTCCGGACACCAGCACCGACCGCGGATCTCCACCACCTCACCACGTGGGCCGTCGACCGCGGGCTGGAGCTTGACGGCCTGGAGGTCAACCGTCCCACCCTTGAGGACGTGTACCTGGACCTCATCGGCCACGCCGGCGATGCCGACGGCCCGGACAGCCGGGCGGCCCCCGATGGCTGACCGCTTCCCCTCGTCGCTGGGGCTGCTGGCCCGACAGATCGGCTACCAGAACCGCCTGTTTCGGCGGACGGCGATCTCGGCGTTCTTCACGCTGGCCTTTCCGCTCATCTTCCTGCTCCTCGTCGGGGCGATGTTCGGCGACATCGACGTGGCTCCAGGTCAGGTGGTCGCCGCTGCGCAGTTCTACGCCCCGGTCCTGGCGGTGTTCACCGCCGTGTCGGCCACCTACACCAACATCGGGATCGTCACGGCGATCTACCGGGACGAGGGGGTCCTCATGCGGATCCGCAGCACGCCCCTGCCCCGATGGGTCTACATGGGCGGGGTGGTCGGCTCCGGTGTCTTCATCGCCGTGCTCGGCTCGCTGATAATGCTCGCCGTGGGCTTCGGGTTGTACGGCCTCGAGATGGAGGCAGACAGGATTCCGGTGGCCGTGGTCACCTTCGTCGTGGGGGTGGCCTCGTTCTCCCTGCTGGGCCTGGCCCTTGCATCGGTCACGCCCTCCGGGCAGTCGGCGCCGGCGTTGGCCAACGCCACCATCCTGCCGCTGGCGTTCATATCCAACGTGTTCATCGTGGTGCCCGACCCGGCACGCTGGCTGGACGTGGCCGGCGACGTCTTCCCGCTCAAGCCCTTCGTGGAGGCTTTCTACGCCGCCTTCGATCCGTTCCGGACCGGTTCGGCGTGGGAGCCGGGCCTGCTGGCCCGGATCGCCGCCTGGGGCCTGCTCGGCGCCCTCGTCGCAGTCCGTCGATTCAAGTGGGAGCCGTCGACCGGTGCCGGACTGGGGGGCACCCGGGGCCGTCGTACCCGGGGCTGACCCGCAGCTGGCCGGTCCTACGCAGCCGGGCTGGCCCGGAGCCCACGTCAGCCTTCCAGCGCCACCAGGTCCTCGGGGTCGTCGACGTCCCAGGCCAGGTCCGGGTCCAGCAGGCTGCGCCACGCCACGCCCAGGCGCTCGGCCTCGGCCACGTGGGCGGCGAACGAGCCGGGACCGTAGGCGAACCGGAAGCCCACGCCGGTAGGCACCACGGCCACCGGCGTGCCGTCGTGGTGCCGGTCCGGCACCAGGGTGATCCCGTCGAACGCGGCACAGTGGTCCAGGCGGGTGGCCCGTGGCAGGTCGGCGTGGGCCACCACCACGGTGGCCACCCCGTTATTGGCCAGAGCCTCCATGCCGGCCTCCACGGCCCGGTTGAGGCCGGGTCCGTCCACCCTGACCACGTCGGCGCCCTGCGATCGGGCCCAGGCATCGACGTCATCGTCGTCGCAGACCACGGTCACGGGGAGGGGAGCCGCCGCGGTCACCACGGTCTCGGCCATGCGTCGGGCCAGGTCGGCCCGGGCCAGGCCGTCCAGGACCTCGGCCAGTCGGCCCTTGGCCGATCCGAAGGCCTTCACTGGGATCAGCACCGCCACGGCTCCGGACACCGGACCACTGTACGGGTCGATGTCCGGACCGCTCGTTGTTGGCTGTCCACCGGAGCCCGGAGCCCGGAGTCCGGGGTCCTCGTCCCGGGCTGAGCGCGGGTCGTGGGCCCGGGGGGAGTGGGCGCGGGCCCGTAGGGTTGCGCCATGTCGACCGTCGAAGCGGTGTCGAGGGTGGCAGTCATCGGTGCCGGCTCCTGGGGTACGACGGTGGCCGCCCTGCTGGCTCCCGTGGTGCCGACCGTGCTGTGGTCCCGGCGGGCCGACGTGGCCGCCGACGTGTCTGCCGGTCGCGGCAACCGGCGCTATCTGGACGGCTACCCGCTGCCCAGCGAGCTGGAGGCCACCGACGACCTGGCCGTGGCGGTGGGCGGCGCCGATCTGCTGGTGGTCGGCGTGCCCACCCACGGCTTCCGCCACACGCTGGAGTTGGCGGCCGCCGCCGTCGGGTCCCGGACGCCCGTGATCAGTCTGGCAAAGGGCTTCGAGCGTTCGACCGGGTTGCGGATGAGCCAGGTGGCGGCCGAGGTGCTGCCCGGTCGGCCGGTCGGCGTACTGACCGGGCCGAACCTGGCCAGGGAGATCCTGGAGGGGCGATCGGCGGCCACCGTCATCGCAGCCACGGATCCGGCCGCGGCGTCGGCCCTCCAGGGGTTGCTTGCGTCGGACCGGTTTCGGGTCTACACCAACGAAGACCTGGTCGGCTGCGAGCTGGGTGGTGCGCTGAAGAACGTGATCGCCCTGGCCGCCGGTATGGCCGAGGGGCTCGACACCGGCGACAACGCCCGGGCCGCGCTCATCACCCGTGGCCTGGCGGAGATGACCCGGCTGGGCGTCGCCCTGGGGGGCGACCCCATGACCTTCGCCGGCCTAGCCGGCATGGGCGACGTCATGGCCACCTGCATGAGCTCCCAGAGCCGGAACCGGTGGGTGGGTGAACAGGTGGGGCGCGGTGCTGAGCCAGACCGTGTGCTGGCCGGCATGGACCAGGTGGCCGAGGGCGTACGCACGGCCACCGTTGCCTGCGAGCTGGCTGCGAGCGTCGCCATGGAGGTGCCGGTCGCCGAGGGCGTGCGGTCGGTGTTCGACGATGGCCGGTCACCCACCGAGGTCTGGTCGGCGCTCATGGCACGGCGGACCGGCCCCGAGGTGGCGACCACCTGATGGCGCGGTTGGCGGACCGACTCCGGAGGCGTCGCGTGCCGGTTCCGGAAGCGGTGGGCACACGGTTGGGTACCGACGACGGCTTCCGGGCCGTGGTAGACGCCCGCTCGGCCGTCCAGCAGGCGGGTGCCGGCCATCGAGTCGAGTGGTGGATCGGGGGCGACGACCGGTGGTACGCGCCGGCCGTGGAGGCGGCGGTGCGCCAGGACAGACCCGGTCCGGCGCCCGTGCTGGAGACCCGCATGCGCGTTGCCGGCGGCGACGTGGTGGCCACGACCTGGGCCGCGGTGGCTAGCGGGTCGAGCGGTCCTGCGGTGATGGTGGAGCTGGTCAACGAGACGCCGGTTCCGGTTGCCGTGGCGGTGACGGTGCAGGCCGCCACCGGCGGAGCGATACGCCGCCTGGCCGTGGACGGGCGGCGCCTGCTGGTCGACGGGAAGACGGCGGTGGTCGTGGACCGGGAGCCCGGCCGCTACGCCGTGGTCGACGCGGCGGCAGACCTATGGGAAACGGTGACCGGCGGTCGGGCCGTGACCGTCCCCCCGGATCCCGTCAGGTGTCGGATCGGCGCTGCGGCCGGTGCGCTGGTCGTCCCGTTGCCCCACCGGACCGCCCTCCGGTTCGCGGTGCCGGCAGGCGACCTCCTGGACAACCCGTCGGCGGTGTTCCCCACGGCGGAACGGGTCGCCGCGGGATGGGCGGGTCGACTGGCCGATGCGGCCACCGTGGACCTGCCGGACCCACTGATGGCGTCAGGAGCGCACCGGGACCTCGTCGACCTCCTGCTGGCCGATCCGACCCCGGCCGGGTCCGTCGAGCTCTGCCGCTGGGGGCTGGCCCGCGCCGCCGTGGAGCGCCTGGTACACGCCTCCGGTCCTCCCGGCGACCGGTTGGTGGCCGCAGCCCGGCTCTGGCGCCTCGGGCGTGAGCCGTCGTGGTTTACCGGACCCGCCGGGATTCCGTTGGATGACCTGGTCCGGTCGGCGGTAGATGCCCAGGCCGCCCGATGGGCCCTGGGCCGCATGTCCGGACTCTTCGCGGCTCTCGGCGACGCCCAGGCGGCCGCCGATGCCGGACTTCTGGCTGACGTGGCCGGACCGCCGGACCTCGTGGCGGCCGACGCCCCCACGGCATCGGTGCGCGCACTGGCCGACCGGCTGGCCAACACGTCGACGGATGGGTTGGACCTGCTCGGTGACGTTCCGGATGCCTGGTTGGGAGGCGGCGTCGAGGTACACGGGCTGGCCACCCCACACGGGCGCCTCGGCTTCGCCATCCGGTGGCACGGTGAGCGACCGGCCCTGCTCTGGGAACTGGAGCGCCACGACGACCGTCCGGTGGTCCTGCGGGTCCCGGGCCTAGACACCGCCTTCTCCACAGTCGAGGCTTCGGGAGAGGTCCTGCTGGCCGCCCCGGCGGGTCGGGTGCCGTCGCCCCGCCGGTCGTCCGGGTCGTCGCCCGATGGGGGATCGTTCTCCTAGGGTCGACCCATGGCCGGTCGACCCCGCATGCGGGCAGCCCTGAGGGGCAGGGCCCCGGGGCTGGTCGCGGAACGCGAGTTGTGGGATGCCGGCCACCGGGTGGTCGCAGGTCTCGACGAGGTCGGCAGGGGTGCATGGGCCGGCCCGCTCACCGTCGGGGTGGTGGTCCCCGACCGGATCCGGCGCATCACAGGGGTCAGGGACTCCAAGATGCTCACCGAGCCCGAGAGGGAGGCCCTCTTCGGCCGCATAACCGCATGGGCCGAGGCGTGGTCTGTAGGGCATGCCAGCAACGACGAGTGCGATGACCTGGGCATGTCCGATGCCCAGCGGCTGGCGGCCCGCCGGGCACTGGAAGGCCTCGGCATCACCGTGGACCGGGTGGTCCTGGACGGCAGGTGGGACTTCGT
This sequence comes from Acidimicrobiales bacterium, assembly GCA_022452145.1. Taxonomy (NCBI): domain Bacteria; kingdom Bacillati; phylum Actinomycetota; class Acidimicrobiia; order Acidimicrobiales; species Acidimicrobiales bacterium. The sequence continues at coordinate 19,071 of JAKURY010000015.1, forward strand.
GGGTGGGGGACGGGCCCGTACCATCGTGCGGGGTGACTCCACCAGCCTCTCGATAGCGGCGGCCTCCGTGGTGGCCAAGGTGACCCGCGACCGGATCCTGCGTGACGCCGACCGCCTCCACCCGGGCTTCGGGTTCGCCGAGTCCAAGGGCTATCCCAGTCCGGTCCACAGGGCCGCGCTGGCACAACGGGGTGCCACCACCTACCACCGGCGCTCCTGGTCGTTCATGCACGGGCTCCCGGCGATCGGCGAACCACCCCGGGATCGGGCCGGCGCCCCGCCCCGCCTGTTCTGACCCGGCTTCGCCCGTACAGGCCCCGCCTTCGCCGATACGGACGCGGCGTCGCTACCGTTTCGTACGTGCAGCGCACCGTTCGACTCCTGTGGCTCCTGGTCGGTTGGACGGCCATCGTGTGGGTCGGCCGCATCCGCAACCTCGTCGGCGACGCCGACATCACCGGCGGGGCCAGGGCCTGGCGGATCGTGGTCGCCGTACTCTTCCTGGGCTTGGCCGCCGTGGTCGCCACGGTGCCCCTCGGGCTCTGGCACCGTCGCCCCCTGGGCTCGACACGGCTGGTCGCCATCTTCTGCCTCTGGACGATCGCCTTCTGGTCCGTCCGGGGTGCCGGCCTCCTGCTAGGTGACCATGAGGCCGGCTTCAAGGTGGTCCACACGGTGCTGGCCGGCGTTTCCATCGCGCTGGCGGTGCTCCTGCAGCGCGCCGACCGGAGGCTGGCCGTCGACGCCGCGGCGCACCGAGCCGCCGCCGACGACCGCTAGCCTGACCGCCCTATGGGTCAGCCGGTCACCGTCGTCAGCAAGCCGTCGTCGCGTGCCGGGATCGTCCGGTACGAGACCAACCGTGCCCTAACCGGCATGGGCCACGAGCGCTACAGCGCCGGAGACGAGGTTGCGGGGACCACGCCGGCCGACGAGCTGGCCCGACGGCTGTTCGCCCGCGGCGGGATCGCCCGGGTGCATGTGAACGGCAACATCGTGACCATCCAGCTGGCCGACGTCGAAGCCGATGCCGACGGGATCGATGAGGTCATCGCCAGCCTCTACCTCTACTGGGTGGAGGGCGTCGAGGTTCCCGGCGACGACGAGTTGACCGACGTAGCGGGCTGACGCCCACTGGGGCGCCATCGGCGATCCCGCACCAGACTCGGTGGCCATGGGAGTGCTGCCGGTCGACGTCCATCCCTCCGAGGTAGGCCTGGATGCCACCCGCCTTGGGAGGGTGGCCGACTTCGCCCGGGCCTTCGTGGACGACGGCCACATGGTGGGCACCGACGTGCTGGTTGCCCGCCACGGCCGCGTGGTGCTCCGTTCCACGTCCGGCCTGGCCGACCGGGAGAACTCGGTTCCCGTGGCCGACGACACCCTGTGGCGGATCTTCTCGATGACCAAGCCGATTACCTCGGTGGCCGTGATGCAGCTGGTGGAGGAGGGGCGCCTCAGGTTGCGCGACCCGGTCTCCGGCGTCCTGCCCGAGTTCGCCGACCCGCGGGTGTTTGTGGGCGGGACCGCTGATGTCCCGGAGGTGGTGCCAGCCGATCGCCCCATCGCCATTGCCGACCTGCTCAGCCACACCTCGGGCCTCAGCTACTCCATCCTGGACCAGCACCCGGTGGATGAGATGTACCGGCGCGCCGGACTGGCGACGCTGGAGCGTGGGGGAACCCTGGCCGACACGATCACCCGGCTGGCCGCCCTCCCGCTCCGCCACCAGCCGGGGACCCGGTGGTCGTACTCCATGGCCACCGACGTGTTGGGCCGCGTCGTCGAGGTGCTGGACGACCGACCGTTCGCCGACTGCCTCGCCGAGAGGGTGCTGCAACCCCTGGGCATGCACGACACGTCGTTCCGGGTGCCCGACGAGCGGGTGGACCGCCTGTCCTCCTGCTACGGCTTCGCTCCGGGTGCCGCACCGGCCCTGGTGGATTCCGGCCCGACGAGCGCCTTCCGGGAGCCGTCGTGGCACAGCGGCGGCGGCGGGCTGGTTTCGACGACCGGCGACTACCACCGGTTCTGCAGCGCCCTGGTGGGCGGCGGCATGCTGGACGGAGCACGCATCCTGGGGCCGCGGACGCTGCGCTCCATGATGGCCAACCACCTGCCGGGAGGCGCCCACCTGGACCAGGTCGGCGATCCGCTGTACACGCCGGGCTTCTTCGCCGGTTGTGGCTTCGGGCTGGGGTTCGCCACCGTGGAGGATCCGGCGGCCGGGAGGATCCTCGCCTCGCGTGGAGAGGCGTCGTGGGGTGGCATGGCCAGCACCGCCTTCTGGGTCGACCCGGTGGAGGGGATCCACGCGGTGTTCATGACCCAGCTGGTGCCGTCTGGTACCCACGTGTCGCTGCGCTGGGACCTGCGCACGCTCGTCAACCAGGCGATCCTGGACTGAACGTGGCTGACGAGGTCGGCGTCGGGCCACACCCGGAACCCTGGCCGGACGACCCGCGGCTGGACCCGGAGCTGTTGGCTGGTGGTGACAGGCGCAACGTCGTGGACGGCTACCGGTACTGGTCTCGGGAGGCCATCGTGGCTGAGCTGGACAGCCGTCGCCACCCGTTCCACGTGGCGGTGGAGAACTGGGAGCACGACCTCAACATCGGCACGGTGGTGCGCAACGCCAACGCCTTCATGGCCGCCGGGGTGCACATAGTGGGTCGCCGCCGGTGGAACCGTCGGGGCGCCATGGTCACCGACCGCTACCAGCACGTGACCCACCACCCGGACGTGGCCGACCTGGTGGCTTGGGCGGATACTGCTGGCCTGGACGTGGTCGGGATCGACAACCTGCCCGGTTCGGTGCCGCTGGAGTCGACGGTGCTGCCCGAACGGTGCGTGCTGGTGTTCGGACAGGAGGGTCCCGGCCTCTCCGACGCGGTGCGGGAGGTGGCGACGATGGTCTGCTCGATTGCCCAGTACGGGTCCACCCGGTCGATCAACGCCGGGGTGGCATCGGGCATTGCCATGCACGCCTGGATCCGCCAGCACGCCGGCCCGCCACCGTCGTGAGGCCACGGGCCCCCTTGCCAGTATCGAACATATGTTCGATACTGGGATGTGGCCACACCCCTTCGGTTTCCCTCCTCCCTGTTCGCCGAGCCCGACCCCTTCGACGACGTGGGGGACGGGGAGCGGATCGGGCCGGACGCTGAACCGACCCGACTGCGGCCGGTGCCCCCGGCGGCCGCCCGTCGGGTCCGGCCCACCATGCTGGCCGTCGACCGGACCCTGCCGGTGCTGCCGGCCCTCGGCGGGCTGTTCCCGGGGGGACTCCGCCGGGGCACCACGATCGGCGTATCGGGGGTGGGAGCTCGCTCCCTGGCCATCGCCCTGATGGTCCGGGCCACGACCACCGGATCGTGGGTGGCCGTCGTCGGGGACCCCGACCTGGGCCTGGCGGCGGCGGCCGGGCAGGGCCTGGCCCTGGAGCGTCTGGTGATGGTGGACGTCCCGGATCCGACGGCGTGGGGACCGGTGGTGGCCACCCTTGTCGGGGCTTTCGACCTCGTCATGGTGGCGCCTCGGCACCGTGTCGGGGCGGCCGACGTCCGCCGCCTGGCAGCCCGGTGCCGGGAACGGGGTTCGGTGCTGCTGCGCCTCGGCGATGGCCCGTGGCCCGGTCGCCTCGACCTGCGCCTGGTCGTGGGTGGGGCCGCGTGGGTCGGGCCTGACGGTGGGCACGGACGGTTGTGCTCCAGACGGGCAGGGGTGACGGCCTCGGGTCGGGGGATGGAATACACAGGTCGCCGTACGGAGCTGCTGCTGCCCGGTCCGGACGGGGTCACGGCCGGGGTCACGACCGGGGCGTGAGCGGCGCGGCCGATGCTCCGGGCGGGGTCCGGACCCTGGTGGTCCGGTGTCCCGACTGGCCGTTGACGGCCCTGGGGGTCGAGCCCTCCGAGCCTGTGGTGGTCCTGGCCGCCGGGCGGGTGTTGGCCACCACGGTCGCTGCCCGGAAGGCCGGGGTGGCCCGGGGACAGCGGCGCCGTGAGGCCCGGTTCAGGTGCCCCGAGGTCCGGGTGCTGGAGCGCGACGACGCCCGGGAGGCTCGCAGGTTCGAGGCCGTGGCAGCGGCCCTGGGAGATGTCACCCCGTGGCTCGAGGTGTGGCGTCCCGGGTTGTGCGCCTTCGGGGTCCGGGGTCCGGTCCGCCTGTCCGGCGGCGAGGCGAACCTGGTCCGCCGAACCGCCCGGGTGGTGGCCGTGGCGCTCGACGACCTGGTGGGATCGGCTGCCGACCATCCGGGTTGCGGGATCGGGGTGGCAGACGGGGGGTTCGCCGCCGGCCTGGCTGCCGGAACGGCCGACGCCTCGGTGGTCGACGGGGGCGGGGCGGTGGTGGTCCCCCCGGGTGGGACGCCGGCCTTCCTGGCCCCGCTGCCACCCGCGGTGCTGGGGCGCCCGGCGCTGGCGGACGTGCTGGTCCGCCTGGGGTTGGACACCCTGGGGGCGTTCGCTGCCCTGCCCGCCACCGACGTCCTGGCCCGCTTCGGGGCCGAGGGGCGCGACGCCCACCGCCTGGCCTCGGGAATCGACGAGCGGTCACCGGAGAGGAGGCCGATACCGCCGGACCTGGCTGTGTCCGTGGCCTTCGACCCACCGGTGGAGCGGATCGACCGGGCGGCGTTCGCCGCCCGGTCCCTGGCCGAGGCCCTCCATGGTCGGCTGTCGGGTCGTGGCCTGGCCTGCACCCGGGTGGTGGTCGAGGTCGAGACGGAGCACGGGGAACGGCTGGACCGGCGCTGGCGGGACGAGGGTGTGCTGGGCCCGGGGGCGGTGGCCGACCGGGTGCGATGGCAGTTGGAGGGGTGGCTCCACGGACCGCCAACCGTCCGACCCACCTCGGGGATCACCAGGCTGATCCTCATCCCTGACGAGGTGGTGCCGGCCACCGGTCGCCAGGTGGGGTTCTGGGGTGGAGCGTCGGCGGCCGATGAGCGGGCGGCCCGGGCCTGCAGCAGGGTGGAGGGCCTGTTAGGTCCCGGGTCGGTGCGGGTGCCGGAGTGGCGGGGCGGCCGGGACCCGGGGGAGTGCCTTGCCCTGGTGCCGTTCGACGGCTGGGAGGGCGACGGGTCCGACGATCCGTCCCGGGTGGTGGCCGCAGCGGCCGACGGACCACCGTGGCCCGGGGCACTACCCGGCCCCCTGCCGGCCGCCATCCACGCCGAGCCGGCCGCCGTCGAGGTGTGCGACGTCGCCGGTCGACCGGTGACGGTCGACGGGCGGGGGGTGTTGTCGGCACCACCGCACCTGTTGGTGCCGGCCTCCGGTCCGGTCGGATCGGAGGCCACAGCGGCCGGGGACCGGGTGGTGGCCTGGGCTGGGCCGTGGCCGCTGCACGAGCGGTGGTGGGATCCGGGACGCCGGCGGCGCCGTGTCCGCCTCCAGGTGGTGACCGCCGACGGGACGGCCCGCCTGGTCGTGCTGGAGGGCGGCCTGTGGAGCATTGCCGCGACCTACGACTGAGCTCCGGACGGCCCGCCTGGTCGTGCTGGAGGGCGGCCTGTGGAGCATTGCCGCGACCTACGACTGAGTCCCGGCCGACCGGTGACCGGGCCCGGTCCACGGGGTAGGTTTCCCGGCCACGGCGACGCCCGGACCCGGACGGCGCCACGACACAGGATGGGAGCAGCGGTGGTCGAGCGGGAGGAGATGGACTGGACCCTCTACGGGACGGCGGTCCGCGACCTGGCCCGGATGGTGGCCGACGACGACTACCGACCCGACATGATCCTGTGCATCGCCCGTGGTGGGCTCTTCGTGGCCGGCTCGCTGGGCTACGCCCTAGCCGTCAAGAACCTCTACGTGATGAACGTGGAGTACTACACCGGCGTGGAGGCGCGGCTGGACCTACCGGTGATCCTGCCGCCCTACGTGGACTGGGTGGACCTCGGCGACAAGCGGATCCTCATCGTCGACGACGTGGCCGACACCGGACACACCCTGGCCCTCGTGCGCGACACCTCCCTGGCCCAGGTGGCCGAGGTGCGATCCGCGGTGCTGTACCAGAAGCCGCAGTCGATGGTCGACTGCGAGTACGTCTGGCGCCACACCGACAGGTGGATCAACTTCCCGTGGTCCACCGAGCCACCCGTGGTGGACCTCTCGTCGGCCGGTACGGCCGTGCTGGACGCCTGACCTACCTCGGCTGATTCGAGGGGTCGCCCTCTGGCCGGCCGCTCAGGCGTGGATCGGCGCCCTGTGTTCCGACCAGCGAACCTCGGCCTCGAGTTGCGCCCCGACCGCGATGAGCAGGTCCTCGCGACCGTAGGCGGCGACCAGCTGGACGCCTACCGGCAGGCCGTCCGAGGAGCCGAGCGGCAGGGAGATGGCCGGCTGGCCCGAGGTGTTGAACGGCGAGGTGTACACCGAGTAGGGGACGGAGCCCTTCGAACCGCGGACCGGGTCTTCGTCGGTGGGGGTGAGCTCGCCGAGAGGGGGAGGTGGAGCGGCCGTCGTCGGGGTGAGCAGCAGGTCGAAGTCCTCCCACCAGGTCGCCAGGGCCCTGCGCCAGGTGCCCATAACCGCCTGAGCCCTGGCGTAGTCCGGTGCGGTGAATCCGCGACCCCGTTCGGCCAGGAACCAGGTGCCGGGCTCCACGTCGTCGGCGGTGACCGTACGGCCCAGCCTGGCGCCGAGGGTCTCGAGGCTCACGACGGCGCCCACGCTCCAGTTCAGGATGAAGGCCCAGGCGAGCTCCTTCAGCTCGCCGATCTGCCCGAAGGCCTCGGGACGCGATTCGACCACCTCGTGGCCCATGTCGGCCAGCAGGTCGGCTGTCCGGCGGGTGGCGGCCTCGCAGTCCGCATGGGTCGGGACCCGGTGGTTGTCGGGCATTAGGCCGATGCGCAGGCTGCCCGGATCGGCGCCGACCCGTTCCGCGTACGGGCGCCCGTGGTCGGGGGCGACCACGCCGTCGCCGGGGAAGGGGATGGCGCAGGCGTCCAGGATGGCCGCGGTGTCGCGCATGGTATGGGTGACGACGTGCTGGCAGGAGAAACTCCACTCCTCCTTCGGGCCCTGGGAGATCCGTCCCCTGGACGGCTTGAGGCCGACCAGGCCGCACATGGCTGCTGGGATGCGGATGGAGCCGCCCCCGTCGCTGGCGTTGGCCGCCGGGACCATGCCGGAGGCCACCGCGGCGGCCGCGCCGCCGGAGGATCCACCGGGTCCGTGCCCGGGGTTCCAGGGGTTACGGGTGGGGCCGTAGGAGCGAGGCTCGGTGGTGGCGACCAGGCCCAATTCGGGCGTGTTGGTGCGCCCCACGTTGATGAAGCCGGCCTGCTTGTAGCGGGTGACCAGGTTGGAGTCGGCGTCGGCGGTGAAGCCGGCGTCCTTCAGGGCCTGCATGCCGCCGTGCTGGGGCTGGCCGGCCTCCTCGGCCCAGAGGTCCTTGATGAGCATCGGTACGCCGCGGAACGGTCCGTCGGGTAGGTCGTCGGAGGCGGCCAGCTCCAGGGCACGGTCGAACTGACGGTGGATGACGGCGTTCAGGTTGCCGTTGAGGCGCTCGATGCGGTCGATCGTGGCCTGAACCGCCTCGACCGCCGACAGGTTGCCGGCGCGGATCATGGCGGCCAGGCCGACGGCGTCGACCCGGGCCAGCTCGTCGGCGGGGCGGGAGGTGTAGTCCATGGCGCTGGACCGTACCGGTGGATACGGCGGCGGTCCGGATCGGGGCGGCTCAACAACCGGTCCGGTGGTGGTCCGGCTACCCGTCGGCCTCGGCCCGCTCCAGGTAGTTGTAGACGGTGAACCTGCTCACCCCGAGGGCCTCGGCGACGTCCTCCACCGACTTGCGGAGCGTGAAGGCCCCCCAGTCGTTCAGCAGCGACACCGCGTCCTGCTTCTGGGAACGGTCCATCTCAGCGCACGGGAGCCCGATCTCGTGCTCCGCAGCAGCCAGGAGGGTGTCCAGGGCACGGTGCAGGTCGGGTCGCCTGAGGCCACCGACCACCTTGCCCTCCCAGACCAGCGGAAGGTCGGACTCCGTCAACTCGTCGATGGACAGGACCGTGCCGCCGAGGGCGTCGGCGATCGGCTGGATCGCCTCCACCAGTGGGTGCACCTGCCGGGTCATGGCCGAACCCTAGTCAGGTCCGCTAAGTTGACAAAATGTTGACGCGAGCGCCGCGAGACGGCAGCATTACAGGGTGACGGTCACGATCGCGCGCACCCTCGACGACGCCTGCGCGGCTCTGGCCGCGGATCCGGAGGCGCTTGTCCTGGCTGGCGGTACCGACCTCATGGTCGAGGTCAACCGGGGAGACCGCAGTATCGGCAACGTGGTGGCCATCGACCGCGTAAAGGAGTTGCGGGGTTGGACCCGCGAGGGGGACGTCCTGCGCATCGGTGCCGGAATGACCTACGCGGAGATGGCCGATCCGGAGTTCGCCGCCCTCGTGCCGGCGCTGGCCCAGGCCGCGCGCACGATCGGTTCACCGCAGATCCGAGCCACCGGCACCATCGGGGGCAACGTGGCCACGGCGTCGCCGGCCGGCGACATGCTGCCCGTTCTCGTCGCCCTAGACGCCGTCGTCGAGCTCCGGTCCTCCGACGGCGGGCGCCACCTCCCGCTCGACGAGTTCGTGGTCGGCGTCAAGGCCAACGCCCTGGACCCCGGCGAGCTGATCACCGCTGTGAGGGTTCCGGTGCTGGACGGACCCCAGGAGTTCCTGAAGGTCGGACCCCGCAATGCCATGGTCATCTCGGTGGCGTCGGTGGCCCTCGTGGTCGACCCGTCCGGACGAACGATCCGGGTGGGCCTGGGTTCGGTGGGGCCGGTGCCGCTGCGGGCCACCGAGGCCGAGGTGCTCATAGCGGCCCGCATCGACTGGGAGGGCGGCGGACCGCTGGCGGCGGTCGACGTGGACAGGTTCGGCGACCTGGTGGCCGACGCCGCCCGACCCATCGACGACCACCGGGGCACGGCCGCCTACCGCCGGCATGCCATCGGCGTCATGGCACGTCGGGCCCTGGTCCGGGCCTTCGGGGCGGCCGAAGGGGAAGCCGCGTGAGGACCGATCCCTACGTCCTGACCGTCAACGGCCATCTCCACGAGGTGGTCGACGGCTGGGCCGGTGAAAGCCTGCTGTTCGTGCTCCGGGAACGCCTCGGCCTGCCGGGGTCCAAGAACGCCTGCGAGGAGGGAGAGTGCGGATCGTGTTCGGTCCGCCTGGACGGTGAGTTGGTCTGCAGTTGCCTGGTGCTGTCCGCGGCTGCCGCCGACCGTGCCGTCACCACGGTGGAGGGCCTGTCGGCCACCCACGCCGACGCAGGCCCACTGGCCGACGTGCAACGGGCGTTCGTCGATGCCGGTGCCGTCCAGTGCGGCTTCTGCACCCCGGGGCTCCTCATGGCCGTGGACGCCCTGTTGGCCGGCGACCCGGATCCCGACGAGCTCACCGTGCGCGAGGCCATCAGCGGCAACCTCTGTCGGTGCACCGGCTACGGCCGGATCCTGGACGCCGTGGACCGGGCCGCGGCCATCCGACGGGAGGCCCACCCATGAGCGCGGTGACGACCACGACGGTCGGCGAGCGGACCCGGGCTCCCGGCATCGGCGAGAGCGCCCCCCGTCCTGACGGGGTCCCCAAGGTGACTGGTGACTTCGCGTTCTCCAGCGACCTCTGGCACGACCGGATGCTCTGGGGTGGCACCCTGCGGTCTCCCCATCCATCGGCCCGGATCTCGTCGATCGACGTCGCTCGGGCGGTGGCCACCACCGGGGTCCACGCCGTGCTGACGCACGCCGACGTGCCCGGAATGGCCACCTTCGGCCTCGAGCACCGCGACCAGCCGGTGCTGGCCGGCGACGAGGTGCGGTACGAGGGTGAACCGGTGGCCATAGTGGCTGCCGACCATCCCGAGACAGTCCGTCGGGCGTTGGACGCCATCGTCGTGGAATACGAGGTCACCGAGTCGCTCGTCGACCCGTCGTCGGCCGAGGCGGCAACACCCATTCATCCGGACGGCAACCTCATCCGTCGGATCCACCTGCGCCACGGCGACCCGTCGGCCGCCCGGCGCGACGGCCTGGTCACCGTGGAGGGCACCTATGAGGTGGGCATGCAGGACCAGGCCTTCCTCGGCCCGGAGTCGGGGCTGGCAGTTCCGGCCGATGACGGCGGGGTGGACCTGTTCGTCGCCACCCAGTGGCTCCACGCGGACCGCGACCAGGTGGCCGACTGCCTCGGGCTGGACCCCGACAGGGTCAGGGTGACCCTGGCCGGCGTGGGCGGGGCGTTCGGCGCCCGGGAGGACCTCAGCCTTCACGTCCACCTCTGCATGCTCGCCCTGTACACCGGTCGGCCGGTGAAGATGGTCTATTCACGCCAGGAGAGCTTCCACGGGCACGTGCACCGGCATCCGGCCCGCATGTGGTACCGGCACCACGCCGAGCCCGACGGCACGCTGGTCCGGGTCGAGGCCCGGCTGCTCCTCGACGGCGGGGCCTACGCCTCGTCCAGCGGCGCGGTGATCGCAAACGCCACCTGCTTCGCCGCCGGGCCCTACCGGGTCCCGTCGGCCGACATCGACGGGGTGGTGGTGCGCACCAACAACCCGCCCTGTGGGGCGATGCGGGGATTCGGGGCGGTCCAGACCTGCATGGCCCACGAGGCCCAGATGGACCGCCTGGCGGCCGCCCTGGGAATGGACCCGATCGACCTACGGCTCAAAAACGCCCTGGCCCCCGGCGACCGCCTGATCACCGGACAGGTGCTCACCGGCACGCTCCCGGTGGCGGAGGTAATCCGGACCTGCGCAGAGCATCCGTCGGCCGCCGTGTGGTCCGACGAGCCCATGACCCGGCCGGGCGGTGCCGGCCGGACCGCCGACGCCGGCCACGTGGTGCGCGGCGAGGCGCTGGCCGTGGGGTTCAAGAACCTCATGTTCTCGGAGGGCTTCGACGACTCGTCGGCCGCCCGGTGCGAGCTGCGCGACGGGGTGGTGACCATCACCAGTGCGTGTGCCGAGGTCGGCCAGGGCTTCGTGACCCTGGCCGTCCAGATCGCCCGTGAGGTGCTGGGCGTGGACGATGTGCTCCTGGCCCCGGCGGAGACGACGACCATCGGGTCGGCCGGCTCGACCTCGGCCAGTCGCCAGACCTGGATGTCGGGTGGCGCCGTACAGAAGGCCTGCGAGGAGGTACGAGCCGCCCTCCTGGCCCGGGTGGCGGATTCCCACGACGTGCCAGTCGACGACCTGGTCCTGGTCGACGGCCGGGTGGCCTCGCTCTCGGGGAGCCTGAGCGTGGACCTGGCCGAGGCCAGCGTCCAGCCTCTGTCGGCCGACGTGGTCCACCGGCACGCCCCGACCTCGCCGTTGGACGCCGACGGGCAGGGCGATGCCCACGTCTCGTTCGCCGTCTCGGCCCACCGAGCCATCGTCGACGTAGACCCGGACCTCGGGCTCGTGCGGGTAGTCGAGCTCACCACCTCCCAGGACGTGGGGAGGGTGCTCAACCCGCTCCAGGCGGTCGGACAGTTGGAGGGCGGTGCCGCCCAGGGCGTCGGGCTGGCCGTCATGGAGGAGGTCCTGGTTTCTGACGGTCGAATCCGCAACGCCTCGTTCACCGACTACCTGGTGCCCACAGCCCTGGACATGCCACCGGTCGAGATAGCGCTTCTGATAGAGCAGCCGGAGCCCGGGGCGCCCTTCGGCGCCAAGGGGATCGGCGAGCCGCCGTGCATCTCGTCGACCGCAGCGGTCGTCGCCGCCCTGCGCGACGCCACGGGCCTGGAGCTGGCCCGGGTGCCGGTGCGCCCGGTCGACATAGCCCTGGGCGGCGACGCCCCGGGGATGGACCGATGAGCGGCCTCCACATCGACGGAGACCGGCTGCTGGGGAGGATCGACGACCTGGCCACCATCGGTCCGATCGACGGTGGTGGTTCCTGCCGCCTAGCCCTGACCGACGAGGACAAGGGTGGCCGCGACCTCGTCGTGGCATGGATGACGGACCTGGGCCTGGACATCAGCATGGACGGCATCGGCAACGTGGTGGGGGTGCGGGCCGGCCGTACCGACGGCCCCCCTGTAATGACCGGGAGCCACATCGACACGGTCCGGACGGGGGGCCGCTTCGACGGCAACCTGGGGGTCCTGGCCGGCCTCGAGGTGATCGAGACCCTCGAGCAGCACGGGATCAGGACCGAGCACCCGTTCGCCGTGGCCTTCTTCACCGACGAGGAGGGCTCCCGCTTCCCGCCGGACATGCTGGGCAGCCTCGTCTACGTGGGCGGCATGGGCCTCGAGGAGGCTCTGGACATCGTGGGCATCGACGGCGCGGTGGTCGGCGAGGAGCTGGACCGCATCGGCTACCGGGGGACCTCGCCGTGCCCCGGCGTCGCTCCCCGGGCCTTCGTGGAACTCCACGTGGAGCAGGGACCGGTGCTGGAGGCCGAGGGCGTCACCATCGGAGCCGTCACCGGGGTCCAGGGAATCTCGTGGACCGAGCTGGCCATCACCGGCCAGTCCAACCACGCCGGCACCACGCCTATGGATCTCAGGCACGACCCCGGATACGTGGCTGCTGCCATCGCCACCCACGTTCGCCAACTGGCGGTCCGGATGGGTGGCCGCCAGGTGGCCACCGTCGGTCGCCTGGAGCTCCATCCCAACCTCGTCAACGTGGTCGCAGCCACCGCCACGCTGACCGTGGATCTGCGCAACACAGACGAGGCGCTCCTCTGCGAGGCCGAGGCCGACCTGGCCGGGTTCGTGGCCGCCGCCGCCACCGCCGAGGGGGTGAACGTCGCCGAGCGCACGCTGGCCCGGTTCCAACCGGTCGTGTTCGACGACCGGGTGGTCGACACCGTGGCCGCCGTGGCCGCCGACCTGGGCCACTCGGTGAGGCGGCTCCCGTCTGGTGCCGGACACGACGCCCAGATGATGGCCCGCCTCTGTCCGACCGGCATGGTCTTCGTGCCCAGCCGGGACGGCATCAGCCACAACCCGGCCGAGTTCACCGAGCCCGAGGACCTGGTGGCCGGCGGCGACGTGCTGCTGCGGACCATGCTGACCCTGGACTCAAAGGACCTGGCCGAGCCCGGGTCAGGGGGGCCGGATGTGGGCCACGACGCTGCGACCCGAGATGCCGGAGCCTCCGCATGAGCCGGGTCCTGACGGTAGGCGCAGCGCAGATGGGACCCATCCAGCAGGCCGACACGCGTACGCAGGTCGTCGAGCGGCTCATCGCCCTGCTCCGCTCCGGAAGCGCTGCCGGTTGCCACCTCGTGGTCTTCCCGGAGTTGACGCTCACCACCTTCTTCCCGCGGTGGTGGGTGGACGACCTGGCCGAGGCCGACCGCTTCTACGAGACCGAGATGCCCGGCCCGGAGACCCGCCCCCTCTTCGACGAGGCCCGACGCCTCGGCGTGGGGTTCCACCTCGGCTATGCCGAGCTGACCCCGGACGGCCACCGCTACAACACAGCGATCCTTGTCGAGCGGGACGGTTCGATCGTCGGGAAGTACCGCAAGGTGCACCTGCCCGGCCACTCCGAACACGAGCCGTGGCGGGCCTTCCAGCACCTCGAGCGCTACTACTTCGAGCCGGGCGACGGCTTCGCCGTGCACGGGGCGTTCGGTGGGGTAGTCGGCATGGCCATCTGCAACGACCGCCGCTGGCCCGAGACCTACCGGGTGCTAGGCCTCCAGGGCTGCGAGCTGGCTCTCATCGGATACAACACGCCGATCCACTACGCGCCTGATCCCGACCAGGATCGCCTGCAGGGGTTCCACAACCGGCTGGTACTCCAGTCCGGCGCCTACCAGAACGGCATGTGGGTGGTCGGCGTGGCCAAGTCCGGTGAGGAGGAGGGCTGTGCCCTGCTGGGCGAGAGCGCCATCGTCGCCCCGTCGGGCGAGGTCATGGCGCAGTGCTCCACCGACGGCGACGAGCTGGTGGTGGCCGAGGCCGACCTGGACCTGTGCGCGAACTACAAGGAGACGCTGTTCGACTTCGACCGGTACCGCCGGCCCGAGGTCTACGGTCGTATCACCGCCCAGCGGGGGCCGGAGGTTCCCGCCGAGGTCCGATCGGCCCTGGATGCCAGCGTGGAGTCAGGGGAGGAGCGGCCATGACCAGCTTCGAGTTGAACGGGGTGCAGGTCGAGGCGTCGGGTGACCACGCCCACCTGCTGGCCGCCCTGCGCGACGAGTTGGGCGTCACCTCGCCAAAGGACGGCTGTGCGCCGTCAGGGCAGTGCGGGTGCTGCACCGTGCTGGTCGACGGGAAGGCCCGGATCTCGTGCCAGACGTCGATGGAGAGGACCGAGGGGGCGTCGATCACGACCCTGGAGGGCCTGCCGGACGGGGAGCGGGAACGCTACGCCACGGCGTTCGCGGCCCATGGCGCCCTGCAGTGCGGATTCTGCACGCCGGGCATCCTCCTGCGCGCCAAGGCGCTGGTGGACAGGAAGGGCGAGGCCTTGACCCGCGACGATGCGGCCCGGCACCTGGGCGCCCACCTCTGCCGGTGTACCGGCTACGTGAAGATCCTGGATGCCGTGGGGTCGCTGGCCTCGGGCGAGATACCGGTGCCCCTGCCCCTGGGTGGCATCGGGACCAGCGGGGTGAAGGTCGAGGCCGCCGAGCTGAGCCTCGGCGACCGCCCGTTCATCGACGACATGTCGCCCGACGGCTTGCTGCACGCCGCCCTCCGCCTGGCCGACCACGCCCGGGCCGACGTGGTCCGAATCGACGCCACGGCCGCCGAGGCCGTCGACGGCGTCCACCGTGTGCTGACCGCGGCCGACATCCCCGGTGAGCACCGGGTCGGGATCATCCACACCGACTGGCCGGTGATGATCCCCGAGGGTGGCCGCACCTCCTACCTGGGCGACGTGCTGGCCGTGGTGGTGGCCGACGACCGGGAGACGGCCCGCCGGGCCGCGACGCTGGTCGACGTCGAGCTGGTGCCGCTGACCGTCTACAGCGACCCTGTCGTGGCCGTGGACGCCGACGAGGACGCGGTCTGGGAGCTTGACGGCAACGTGCTGTCGGTGTCGACCTACGCCCGTGGCGACGTGGAGGCCGCGCTGGCCAGTTCGGCCCATGTGGTCGACGAGGTCTTCCAGACCCAGCGCATCGAGCACGCCTTCGTGGAGCCCGAGTCCACCCTGGCCGCGCCGACGGCCGACGGCGGGCTGTACGTCTACTCCGGGGGACAGGGTGTGTGGGACGACCGCAACCAGATCGCCTCGGTGCTCGGCATAGACACCAACCGGGTGACCGTGGAGCTGGTATCGAACGGCGGGGCCTTCGGCGGCAAGGAGGACATGTCCAACCAGGCCCACACGGCGCTGGCCGCCTGGCTGCTGGACCAGCCGGTGAAGTGCACGCTGTCACGGGAGGAGTCCCTCCTCATGCACCCCAAGCGCCATCCGATCCGGATGGCCTACCGGGCTGGTTGCGACGCCGATGGGATGCTGACCGGCCTGTGGGCGCGGATGATCGGCGATTCGGGGCCGTACGCCTCGGTGGGGATGAAGGTCCTGGAGCGGGCTGCCGGACACGCCAGCGGCCCCTACATGCTTCCCACCATCGACGTGGAAGCCACCGCGGTGAGGACCAACAGCCCGGTGGGCGGGGCCTTCCGAGGCTTCGGGGCCAACCAGGCCCAGTTCGCCATGGAGGGCGTGATGGACCGCCTCGCCGAGAAGGTGGGGATCTCCGGGTGGGAGATCCGGAGCCGCAACGTCATATCGCCCGGGGCGGTGTGGGGTCCCGGCCAGGTCATGGACGACGGGTGCCTGGGTGCCCGGGCCTGCCTCGACGACGTGAAGCAGGCATATGACGACGCGGTGGCCGTCGGCCTGCCGGTCGGCCTGGGCCTGGGCCTCAAGAACTCCGGCCTCGGCAACGGCTTCAAGGAGGTCGCCAGGGCCGTGGTGCGCTTCGGAGACGACGGGCGGATCCAGGTCCGGCACTGCTGGACCGAGATGGGCCAGGGCATCCACACGG
Source organism: Acidimicrobiales bacterium (assembly GCA_022452145.1). Lineage (NCBI taxonomy): Bacteria > Bacillati > Actinomycetota > Acidimicrobiia > Acidimicrobiales > Acidimicrobiales bacterium. The sequence goes on from JAKURY010000015.1 coordinate 35,052, forward strand.
TGGTCGTGCAGGTGGCCGTCGAAGAACTAGGTGTGGATCCCGACCTGGTCGACGTCATAGTCGACACCACCAGGGAATTGGGTGCCGGCCAGACCACCGGCAGCCGGGGGACGCTCATGGGTGCCGGTTCGGTGGCAGACGCCTGTCGAAACGCCATCGCCGACGGGTGCCGGACCGGCGTCGACTACGAGGGCGAGTACCGGGTGGACTGGACCAACTCGATGAACGAGGGGCTCGAGAACCCGATCATCCACTCGACCTTCGGCTATGCGGCCCAGATGGTGGTGCTGGATCCGGAGACCGGCGATGTGGACAGGGTTGTGGCCGCCCACGACGTGGGTCGGGCCGTCAACCCGATGCTCTGCGAGGGCCAGGTGGAGGGGGCGGTCCACATGGGGCTCGGCTACGCCCTCACCGAGGGATTCCCGGCCGACGCCGACGCCCGACCCCGCAACGACACCCTTCGCAGCCTGGGCATCATCCGCCCCAAGGACATGCCCGAGGTCGACGTGCGCCTGGTGGAGTCGCCGCAGCCCGGCGCGCCCTATGGCATCAAGGGCGTCGGCGAGATCGGCCTCGTGCCGACGGCCGGTGCTGTGGCCGCCGCCCTGCATGCCCACGATGGTGGGTGGCGCCACAGTCTGCCGATGGCCGCTCCCGGCCAGCAGGAGCACTGGGCTGACTGGGACGGTCGTTGAGCCCGACGGCGCCCGACGGCGAACCGGTACTGGCCCCCGACCAGACTCCGGGCCTGGTCTGCGCGCACCACCACCTCTACTCGGCGCTGGCCAGGGGCATGCCGGCCCCGCCCCGCACCCCCACCGGCTTCGCGGAGATCCTGGAGTTGGTGTGGTGGCGCCTCGATAGGGCACTCGACCTCGAGTCGATCCGCTGGTCGGCGATGCTCGGTGCGCTGGAGGCCCTGGAGCGCGGCTGTACGGCGGTCATCGACCACCATGAGTCGCCCGAGGCCATCGACGGCTCGCTCACGGTCATAGCCGAGGCCTGCGCCGAGGTGGGCGTCAGGGTGAGCTGTGCCTACGGGGTCACCGACCGGCACGGTGCCGCGGGGGCGCGCCGCGGCCTGGCCGAGAACGAGCGGTTCCTGCGCGACGGGGGTCGGGGCATGGTCGGCGTGCACGCGGCCTTCACCTGTACCGACGGGACCCTCGAGGCTGCCGCAGGCCTGGCCGGGGAGATGGGCGTGGGCGTCCACGTGCACGTGGCCGAGGGGCGTGCTGACGAGGCTGCGGCCGCCCGGCTCCGGCACCTGGCCGCCGACGACTGGTTGCTCATCCACGGGGTCCACCTTCCCGACGACCACGGCCTGGCCGGGACGATGGTCCACAACCCGCGGTCCAACATGAACAACGCCGTCGGCTACGCCCGCCCCGCCCGGTTCGCCAGCCCGGTGGCCCTCGGGTCGGACGGCATCGGCGCCGACATGCTGGACGAGTTCCGGGTCGCCTACGCGCGGCACAGGGAGGATGACGTGACGGCCTCGCCGGAGGCGGCATGGGGATGGCTGGCCACCGGCTGGGACCTGTTCCCGGAGGCTCGCTCCGACCGCGTGACCTGGTCGTACGCGGACATGGACCCGTGGCGCCTGGCCTTCACGACCGGGGTGGGGCCGAGCACCATCGAGGTGGACGGCAAGGTCGTGCTGGCCGACGGGCGCCCCACGCGGGTCGACCCCGCCGAGGTCCGCGCCCGGGCCGCCGAGGAGGCGGTGCGCCTGCACCGTCGCATCTCGGAGATCTGAGAGATGACCGGAAGATGAGGAACCAATGACACGCCTTGCCCTCTACCTGCAGGACGCCCATCCGATCCCCGAGGCGATCCAGTACGCGCGCTACGCCGAGGAGCGCGGCTTCGAGGCCGTCTGGCAGGCCGACTCGCGCCTGGTGCGCGACGCCGTCGTGCCCATGGCCGCCTTCGCCGCGTGCACCGAGACCATCAGGATCGGATCCGGTGTCGTGGACTGCTGGACCCGCAACCCGGCCCGCCTGGCGTCGACCTTCTCGACGCTGGACGACCTGGCACCGGGAAGGGTCATCCTTGGCATAGGCGCCTGGTGGGAGCCGCTGGCCTCCAAGGTCGGGGTGTCCCGCCGGAAGCCCCTCACGGCCATGCGGGAGACCGTCGAGGTGTGTCGGGCCCTGCTGGCCGACGAGACGGTGACCTACGACGGCGAGTTCGTGCACCTCGACGGCGTGGAGCTGGACTACGTGTACCAGGAGCGCCGACCCAAGGAGGTCCCGATCTACATCGGGGCCACCGGCGACAGGATGCTGGAGCTGACCGGCGAGATCGCAGACGGCGTCGTGCTGAACTACCTGGTGTCGCCCGAGTACAACCGGCGGGCCATGGACCGCCTGGCCGACGGCGCAGCCCGGGCCGGTCGGTCCCTGGACGACCTGGACCGCCCGCAGCTGGTGGTGTGCTCGGTGGCCGAGACCCGCGCCGAGGCCCTGGACGGAGCCAGGCTCATGGTCACGCAGTACCTGGGCCAGCAGCCCCACATCATGAAGGCCTCCGGCGTGCCCGAGTCGCTGCTCGACGAGATCGGCCGGGTGCTGACCTGGCCGGCCACCCACGAACAGGTCGAGGCTGCCTCCAAGCTGGTACCCGACGACATCGTGCAGATGATCTGCGCGGCGGGCACCGCCGACGAGGTGCGTGAGAAGGTGGCCCAGTACATGGCCGACGGCTGCACCTGCCCGATCCTGTACCCGCTGGGGCCCGACGTCAGCCTGATGGTCGACACGTTCGCCGACTGGACCCCGTGACCCTGTCGACGCTGCGAGGCTGGTCTGCATGAGCCCCCGACCTTTCCTAACCGGCTGGTCTGCATGAGCCCCCGCCTGGTGCTGCGCGGAGCCCGCCACCCGGGCGACATAGCGGTCGCCGACGGCCGGATCGTGGCCGTCGGGACGATCCCGCCCGAGCCGGACGACGTGGTGGTCAACTGCGACGGCGACATCATCACCGCCGGCCTCGTCAACACGCACCACCACCTGTACCAGTGGATGACCCGGGGTCGGGCCGTCGGGTGCGGCCTGTTCGGGTGGCTTGTCGAGCTGTACCCGGTCTGGGGTCGGCTCTCGGTCGCCGACGTGCGGGCTGCGGCCCTCGTGGGGCTGGGAGAGCTGGCCGCCACCGGCTGTACCACGGCCTCGGACCACCACTACCTGGTGCCCCGTGGCGACGACACGGTGTTCGACGCCATAGTGGATGCCGCAAGTGAGGTGGGGATACGGCTGCACCTCTCCCGCGGGTCGATGGACCTCGGGGAGAGCCGGGGCGGGTTGCCACCCGACCACGTCGTGGAGGACCGCGACGCCATCCTGGCCTCCACCGAGTCGGTGATCGCCCGCCACCACGACGGCGAGATGGTCCACGTCACGGTGGCGCCGTGCAGCCCCTTCTCGGTCACCCCCGAGCTGATGGTGGAGTCGGCCGAGCTGGCCCGACGCCACGGGCTGCGCCTCCACACCCACCTCTGCGAGACGGTCGAGGAACAGCAGCACTGCCTGGAGCGGTTCGGTCGCCGACCGGTCGAGATGCTGGACGAGTGGGGCTGGGTGGGCGACGACGTGTGGCTGGCCCACGGAATCCACATAGACGATGGCGAGATGGCCCGACTGGGGGCCGCCGGCACGGGGGTGGCCCACTGCCCCTCGTCCAATGCCCGCATCGCGGCGGGAATGTGTCGGGCCACCGATCTGCGCGCCGCCGGGTGCCCCGTGGGCCTGGGGGTGGACGGCGTTGCCTCCAACGAGGTGGGTGGCCTCTTTCCGGAGTTGCGGCAGGCCCTCTACACGGCCCGGCTCCGTGAAATGCGCCCGGACGCGCTGATGCCGGACGACGTCGTGGAGATGGGCACCCGGGGGGGCGCCCGCTGCCTCGGCATGGACGACGTGGGGTCGATACAGGTCGGAATGCGGGCCGATCTGGCCGTCTGGCCCGGAGACGACCTGGGTGACATCGCCGATGCGCTCACCGCCCTCGTGCTGGGTCCGGACCGCAGGGTCCGGTACCTCTTCGTGGAGGGTCGGAGGGTGGTGGCCGACGGCCGGCTGACGGGCACTGACCTGTCGGCCGCCCACCGCGACCTGGCCGAGCGTTCCCGCCGCCTCTGGGAGGCCTGAGCGGCATACGCACAGGCGGGCCCCATGGGCCATGATGCAGCCGTGCAGATCGCCGCCGAATTCACCATCGAGCCCTTCGTCGAGGGAGCGCCGGGACCCCACGTCCGGGCGGCCATAGACGTGGCCGAATCGGCCGGCCTTACCGTCGAGGTGGGGCCGTTCGGGACAGCGGTCAGCGGGACGTCCGAAACCGTGCTGGACACCGTGGACGCCGTGGTCAGAGCAGCGATCGCCAACGGCGCCACTCGCGTTTCTCTCCAGTTGACGGTGGCCTGACCGACGGTTTCAGAGCTGGTCCATCGGAGTGGAGCATCCTGCGGATTTGTGTGCAAGGATGCCCGGCGTGCCGTCCCGGGGTGTCGAGGGCCACTGGGGTCCGGACCGGCTCGGCCGGAGGGAGAATCAAGTGCGACGCAGTCTTGTCGGCCTGCTGGCCGTTGTCCTGGGCCTTTCGCTCATCGGGGCCTCATGTGGATCCGATGATGACAGTTCCACCAAGGCAGCCTTCATCTATCTCGGGCCGCCGGGGGACGCCGGCTGGACCTGGGCCCAGGATCAGGGTCGCAAAGCCGCTGCTGAGGCGACCGGGGCTGAGACGGCGTACGTCGAGTCCGTACCCGAGGGCACAGCGGACTTCGGAAACTACGTCCGCGATTTCATCGACCAAGACTTCGACCTGATCGTCGGGGGGTCGTTCGGCTACATGGACGACATGGAGGCACTGGCCGCCGAGTTCCCGGACGTCGTGTTCGACCACATCTCTGGCTACAAGGCCAACGGGTCCAACTTCGGCAACAGTTTCGGCCGCATGTATGAGCCCCGCTACCTGTCCGGAATGGTGGCTGGCTCGGCAACGTCGTCGAACCTCATCGGCTACGTGGCAGCCTTCCCCATCCCGGAGGTCATCCGCGGAATCAATGCCTTCACCCTCGGCGTTAGGGAGACCAACCCGGACGCTGAGGTAGAGGTGGTCTGGACCAGCACCTGGTTTGATCCGGTGGTCGAGGGCGACTCCGCCCAGGCGATCCTGGACAAGGGTGCTGATGTGATCGCCATGCACCAGGACTCCACGGCAGCCGGCGAAAAGGCCGAGGCGGCGGGTGCTCGCTGGGTGGCCTACAACTCGGACATGAGCGCACATGCCCCGGCGGCACACCTGACGGCTCCGGTCTGGAACTGGGGCCCCCGCTTCACGGACCTCATTGAGCAGACCGCAGCCGGCACCTACGAAGGTGGCTACTACTGGGGTTCGATGGCCGACGGCGTCGTCGACCTGGCACCCATCGCCGATGACGTGGACGCAGCCGTGAAGGCGGCGGTCGCCGAGCGGAAGCAGCAGATCATCGACGGTTCCTTCCACCCGTTCCAGGGTCCGATCAACGCACAGGACGGCAGCGTCCTGGTGGCGGCCGGTGACGTACTGGACGACGGCACCATGCTCGGCATGGACTTCTTCGTCGAAGGGGTGATCGGCTCCCTCGGCTGATTCCAGCTTCCTGATGTACGCGGCGCCGGCGGGGACGACCCGCCGGCGCCGTCACGTCCGGCAGCCTGTCGTGCCCCCGGACACCGGATGATCCGATGAGCCCCGCCCCCGGCGATGCTCCGGCGACCGCGGCGCCGGCGGTCGAACTGCGTGGGGTCTGGAAGCGCTTTCCAGGAGTGGTGGCCAACGCCGGTGCGCACCTGACGGTCTGGGCCGGCACCGTGCACGCCGTGCTCGGCGAGAACGGGGCCGGCAAGTCCACGCTCATGAACGTGCTGTCGGGCGTCTACAGGCCCGACGAGGGCGAGGTCCGGATCGACGGCGTGGCCCGCCACTTCCGCTCGCCGGCCGATGCGCTGGCAGCCGGCGTGGGGATGGTGCACCAGGAGTTCCGCCTGGTGCCGTCGTTCACCGTTGCCGAGAACGTGGTGCTGGGCGCCGCCGAACGGATCGTCCGTCGCCAGGCCGTCGAGTCGGCGGTCGCCGAGCTGGCAGAACGGTTCGGGCTGGCCACCGAACCGGACCGACCGGTGTGGCAGCTCTCGATGGGGGAGCGCCAACGCGTCGAGATCCTCAAGGCGCTCTGGCGCGACGCCCGCATCCTGATCCTGGACGAGCCGACGGCCGTGCTCACCCCGGGAGAGGCCGATGAGCTGGGCCGCATCCTCCGCCACATGGCCGAGGATGACCGCACGGTGATCTTCATCAGCCACAAGCTGCACGAGGTGACTGGCTTCTGCGACGAGGCCACGGTGCTCCGGGGCGGCGAGACGGTAGCCGCCTCGCTGCCGGTGGCGGAGACCGACTCCTCGGCACTGGCGGGGCTAATGGTGGGCTCCTCTCCGGCCATCAGCGAGCGCCCAACGCCGGTGGCCGCCGGTGGGCCGATGCTCACCGTCGTCGGCCTGGCGTGCCTGGACGACCGGGGCCTGCCGGCCCTGCACGGGGTCGACCTGACGGTCCGCGCTGGCGAGATCGTCGGCATCGCAGGGGTGGCGGGCAACGGCCAACGCGAGTTGGCCCAGGCCGTGGCCGGGCTGCGCCCGACCACCGGTGGCTCCGTGCACATCGACGGGATCGACCTCACGGCGGCCACGCCGCGCCAGCGGTTCGGAGCCGGGTTGGGCTACATCCCGGAGGACCGCATGGGGGTGGGACTGGCTCCCCGGTTGAGCGTCACCGACAACGCCATCCTCCGGACCTACTCCAGCCACCGGCGTGGCCCGTTCCTGGATGCCGAGGCGGCCACGGCCCACTGCCGGGACATCGTGGACCGCTTTGCCGTGCGTACCGGACCGCTGGACCAGCCGATCGCCGGGCTGTCGGGCGGCAACCTGCAGCGCCTTCTGGTAGGACGGGAGTTGAGCGACCGGCCCCGGGTGGTGGTGGCCGCCCAGCCGACCCGCGGCCTGGACGTCCAGGGGGTCAAGGCCATTCAGGACCTGCTGGTGGCCGAGCGCGGGGTCGGCGTCGCCATCCTGCTGATCTCCGAGGACCTCGACGAGCTGCTGACGCTCGCCGATCGCCTGCTGGTGATGCACGGAGGTCGGGTGGTCGCCGAGTTCGATCCCGAGGCTGCCGGGCGACATGACATCGGCGAGGCCATGGTCGGCAACGCCTCGACAGGCGTGGCAGCCACGTGAGGCGTCCGGTACTCGCCCGTCGCGACCAGGTGCTCCGGGGTGGCCAGCCGTTGGCCTTCGCGGTGGGCCTCGCCGTGGCCCTGGTGGTGGGGGTGTTACTGCTGATGGGCTCCGGCCACGACCCGCTGCGGGTCTACGGGCGCATGTTCGATGCCTCGCTGGGCGATCCCCGGGCCTGGTCGGTGACCCTCAACCGGGCCGTGCCCCTGGGGCTGGCGGGGCTGGCCGTGGCCGTGGCGGGGTCCATGGGGCTCTGGAACATCGGAGCCGAGGGCCAGATCATGGCCGGGGCGATCGGTGCCGCCTGGGTCGCCCGGATCGGCGCCGGATGGCCGGGACCCGTACTGGTGACGGCCATGCTGGCCGCCGCTGTGGTCGGTGGCGGCCTGCTGGCCCTCGGTCCGGCGATCGCCCGTGCCCGGATCGGCGTCAACGAGATCATCACCACGCTCATGCTCAACGAGGTGGCCATCCGCCTCGTCCAGTGGCTTATCCACGGTCGCTGGAAGGATCCCGGTTCGCACAACTTTCCGTTGGCTCCGATGCTTCCCGCCAACGGCCGCCTGCCCACGCTCTTCGAGCGGGCACACGTGGGCGTCGTGCTTGCCGGAATCGTCATCGCCCTCTTCGGCCTGGCCGCCAGCCGTACGGCCTGGGGGTACGAGCTCAGGGTGGCAGGCTCCTCGGGGGCTACGGCCCGCTACGCCGGGATCTCCCTGAAGCGAAAGATCCTGACCGTCCTGGTGCTGTCCGGCGGCGTCGCCGGCTTCGCCGGCGGCGTGGAGTTGGCGGGAACCGCCGACCGGATCACCGAGGGCCTCTCCAACGGGTTCGGCTTCGCCGGGATCATCGTGGCCGCCCTGGCCCTCATGCGACCGTCGGGCGTCGCCGCCGTGGCCCTGCTTTTCGGTGCAGTGCAGATAGGAGGCCAGAGCATCCAGACCATGGGGGTGTCGTCCTCGGTCTCGACCATCCTGCAGGCCCTTATCCTCTTCGGCGCCATAGCCGCCGGGGTGCTCAGCCGCTACCGGATCGAGATGGTTGCCGGTGACACGGTAGGGGCGGCAGCCTCGGGGGACGGCTCGTGAACGAGGCGTCGCTCATCGGCCTGCTGGAGGCCACGGTGTCGTTCGGCGCCCTCCTCTACCTGGCCGCCCTGGGCGAGATGATCACCGAGAAGGCCGGCATCCTGAACCTCGGCGTCGAGGGGATGATGGCCATTGGAGCGGTCACCGGGTTCGTGGTGGCGCTCCAGACCGGGAATCCGTGGGTGGCCCTGGTGGCCGCCATCGGCGCCGGGGCCCTCGCCGGCCTGCTCCACGGCCTGTTCACAGTCGTGCTGGGGGCCGAGCAGGTGGTCTCCGGCCTCTCCCTGACCATCCTGGGGATCGGCCTCGCCGCCTACATCGGCAAGGGTTTTGTCGGCAGGCCTGCCGGTGCCGAGCTGGTGCCGGTGGACTGGGGGCCGTTGACGGACATCCCGTGGGCCGGCCCGGTGCTGTTCCAGCAGTCGCCGCTGGTCTACATGGCCGTGCTGGCCGGCCTGGCGGCCTGGTTCGTGCTGGGTCGGACCCGTCTGGGCCTGGCGGTGCGGGCTGCCGGAGAGTCGGCTTCGACCGCCGATGCGGCCGGCCACTCGGTGGTCGGGCTGCGGCTGGGAGCCGTCGCTACGGGCGGAGCTCTGGCCGGTGCGTCGGGTGCCTACCTGACGCTGTCCATCACACCGCAGTGGGTCGAGGGCGTCATAGCCGGTAGGGGCTGGATCGCCGTGGCCCTCGTCATCTTCGGGGCATGGCGGCCCGGCCGGGTGGCCCTGGGGGCGCTGCTGTTCGGCTTGACGCTGGCGCTCAAGACCCGCCTCCAGACCTTCGGGGTGGACTTCTCACCCATCCTGCTTTCGATGCTGCCCTACCTGTTGACCGTGGGCGTGCTGGTGGCCATCTCGATCCGGGCCCGCAACCGGCCGTCGCCGGCTCCGGCGGCCCTGGGCATTGCCTACCGGCGCGAAGAGCGTTGACCTGAGGGGCTTGCCTCTCCGCACGGTCCGACAGAGCGGAGAATCATGGGCGGACGTGTCCGCCGTCGGTGGGTCAGGACCGTTCGACGCCGGTCAGGAGGACCACGACCTCCTCGGCGGGGTCGATGCAGCCGTCCCGCCGGGCGGCCAGCAGGCCAGCCAGGCCGGCGGTGCCGGTCGGGTCGGCGGCCACGTCCGTATTGGCCCGCACCAGCCGGTGGGCCTCGACCACGTCGGCCTCGGTGGCCACCACCGGCCCGCCCGGGGCCGACCCCAGGAGCATGTCGTGGACCAGCACCCGCCAGTCGTAGGTGACGTCGTCCAGGAGCCCGGTGGCCGCAGAGGTGGGATCCTCCCAGGGCCACATGGCGCTGCCGTCATCTTCCGTTCCATCCGGGTCGGCCAGTGCAGCCTCGCGGTCATCGGCGCCGGCCACCCGGTCGAACGCCCGGGTCAGGGGAGCGCACCCCTCGGCCTGGACGGCGACGAGTCCCGGTCGTGCCGTGGGACCGCCGAGGTCTACGGCGTCGGTCAGGGCCTGCACGGTGCTGCTGGCCAGTGCCCCGCCTCCCACCTGAACCAGGAGGCTGGTGGGCGAGCGGTCGTGGGAGGCCCACTCGGCGGCCAACTCGAAGCCCAGGGTCCGACCACCGTCGAGGGTGAGCAGGTTGTCGGTGCCCTGACAGCCGAATGGGACGGCACCGTCGGCCACCATCTCCCTGAACCGGAGGATGCAGGGGTCACCGGCCTCGCCGTCGCGTCGTCGACAGACCCGGACGTCGGCCCCGAGGTCGGCCAGACGGTCCAGCACGGCGTCGTCGGCCCAGGTCGGGACGTGGACGACCAGTGGGCGTCCGACTGCCCCGGCGATGACGGCCGCTCCCATGGCGGCGTTTCCACACGAGGCGATGGCAAGCGGGGTGGTCGACGGGACCTCGTCCACCGCCAGGTGGAGGGCCAGGCCGAAGAGGTGCCGGGCCTTGTGGCTTCCCGACACGTTGCCGGTCTCGTCCTTGGCCCATATCCCGCCCGTCTGGCCGATGGCATCGCCCAGGGCTGTCAGGTGGCGGTACGGGGTGGTGGCGAACCCATGACCGTCCACGTCGGCAACGGCGTCGTCCAGTCGACGGACCAGGTCCACGAACCGGTCGTCGGACCAGCCGGCGGCCAGGGCGGCGTGGTGGGACCAGAGCAGGGTCCGGAATGCGACGAACGGGTTTGCTCCCTCGGCCGGCCCGTCGTCGGGCCCGGGCCAGGTGGCGCCGGGCGGGCTGCCCAGCCATCCGATCCTGCGGTCGGGCCCGCCTGTCGTGGCGCCGTCCATGGGTCGGCCGACCGGTCAGTCGGCGGCCAGCACCCCGGTGCGGGCGTTGAACTCGTCGATCATGGCGTCCCAGATCGGGGCCATGGTCTGGATGTGGCGCCAGAAGTCCTGTCCCCGGCGGACCTCGAAGTCGGCGAACTCGACGCCCTGCTGCTCCACCCACGTGTAGTAGGCGAGGTTGAAGATGCGGTTCCTGCCCGTGTCGTCCAAGACCTCGACGTGGGAGGTGTCGGCGTCCAGCAGGTGTGTGGCGACCGCGGCGGTGGCCTCGGCGGGTCCGAACCCGGCGGCGTAGCGGCCGACGGTCATGGCCTCGCGTTCGCTGCCGTACATCTCGGACCCGTCCGTGGCCACCGTGACGATGGCGTCGTCGGGTCCGAGGTCCAGCTCCTTGGCCGTCTTGATCGACGCCACCACGTTGCAGATGCTGGACAGGCCGAAGTGGCAGAGGGTGTCCAGGACCGCGGTGTCCACTCCCATCGATGCCAGCTGCGCCAGCCCCTCGGCGGTGCCGAAGGCCATCCCCAGCTCATCGCATGCCGTGTCCGAGACGCCGACGACGATGTCGGTGTTGGTGACGTTGTGGATCAGGGGGATGTGCTTGTCGCCTATGCCCTGGATGTTGTGCTCGCCGAAGCCGTTGTAGAGCATCGTCGGACACTCCAGGGCCTCGACCGCTGCGATCCTGGCGCCGTGGTCGGCCTTGAGTCGTTCGCCGGCGGCAAGGGTGCCCGCCGAGCCGGAGGCGGCCACGAAGGCGGCCAGACGCAGGCCGGGGCGTAGCGCTGCGTGGTGCAGGTACAGGTGCTCCAGGGCCCGACCGGTCACCTCGTGGTGGCCGACGTGGTTGGCGAACTCGGTGAACTGGTTGAGGATGAAGTTGACGGGATCCTTCTCCAACTCGTTGCAGGCGTCGTAGATCTCCTTGACGTTGCTCTCCGAGCCGGTGGTACGGATCACGTCGTCGGGCTCCGCGATCCACTCCTCCAGCCACTCGAAGCGTTCTCGGCTCATGTTCTCCGGGAGCACGGCGACGCCCCGGCAGCCCATGAGGCGCGAGATGGCGACGCCACCCCGGGCGTAGTTGCCGGTCGACGGCCAGATCGCCCGGTGCAGCGTCGGGTCGTACTGGCCGGTGACCACCCGGGGGACCAGGCAGGAGTAGGCGGCCAGCACCTTGTGGGCTCCGATCATTGGGAACCGGTTGCCGAACGCCACGATGATCGGCGACGCCACACCGGTCAGTTCCGACGGGAGCACCACGTGCTCCGGCAGGTCGGTGAACCCACCGTGCAGGTCGTTGTACCAGTGGACCCGGAACAGGTTCCGGGCGTCGGCGGCATTGCGGTCGACGCTGGACAGGGCGGTTCGGACGCCGTCGGGGATCCTGGACGGGTCGGCCAACTGGGCGAAGGTGGGGAGCACGATGCCCTGCTCGCGGAACCGGTCGACGCTGCGCTGGTAGCGATCTTCGTCGACCAGGTCGGTGGACAACCCGAAGCGGGAGGTGTCGAAGGTGGCGGGGTCGAAGGTGGGAGCAGCGAACGCGCCAATCCCGGCATCGCGGGGGGTGCTCATGCCCGCAGGCTAACCACTGGCCTGCATCCGCGTTGACAAAATGTTGACATGGGAGGCCTGAGGCGGACCGGGTGGGAGGTTGGTGTCGTGCGCCGGTCATGACGGGTGTCACCCGCCACGTCGGGGTGCCGCGGAATTCGGTTGCCGCGATGCAAGGCTGTCCCCCGTGATTCGACGGACCCTCGGTGCCCTGTTGACGATCGGCGTGATCGGCGTGGTGGTCGTGCTCGCCGCGCGCGTGGCCGAACCGTCGGTGCGGCCGGTCCTGTACCCGGTTTCGGCGTCGCCGGCGACTACCGCTCCGGTCTCGGCTTCGTCCGATTCGAACGTCGGCTCAGCACCAGCCGCCGAGCCGGCATCCGGTGCGACGACCGTGCCAGTGGCCACGACGGTTGCACCGACTGCCACGGTGCCTGCTCCCGCCACCACGGTTCCACCTACCACGACGACCGTGGCTCCTGTGGACGAGGTGGCCGTGCTGACAGCCTCCTATTCCTGGGGGCGGAGTTCGGAGGCCGTTGAGCTCCAGCAGGTGCTGGGGGTCGAGGCCGATGGCTGGTACGGGCCTGCGACCCGGGCGGCGCACCTGGCCGAGAACGAGGCACGTGGCCTCCCGGTCGACGCCGTGGCGACGGCGCCCACCACGACCACGACGACGGCGCCCACCGCCACGACGACCGTGGCGACGACCACGACGACGGCGCCCGCCACCACGGTTCCGTCGACCACCACGGCCGTCCCGACGACCACGGTGCCGCCGCCCAGCACCACTGCGGGGATGTTCGGGAACCTGGGGGCCCAGCTGATGGCCCAACTGCTGGGCCAGCCGTGCATCGCCGACGGTGACCTGAGTGACTGCGGCCCCGAGGTCGACGCCCTCGTGAGGGGGCTCGTGGGCTGAGCCTGCCTTCGGGTCCCCGACCGGAAGCAGGCCGCCCCGGTTGAGGATCGAACACCTGTTCGATATGGTCCGGAGATGGGCTGGTCCAGTTCCCGGATGCCGTGGCGTGAGCTGGAGGGCCGCCTCTCCGACCGTTCGTTCGATCCGGTGCCCCGTCCGGCACCGGCGGCCGCCGCGAGGCCCCGGCCCGTGGGGCCGTCGGCCGGCGCAGCGCCGGGAGGCCGGGTGCCCTACGCCGAGCTGCACTGCCACTCCCACTTCAGCTTCCTGGACGGGGCCTCGTCGCCAGACGAGTTGGTGGCCGAGGCCGTCCGCCTGGGGCTCACCGCCCTGGCACTCACCGACCACGACGGCTTCTACGGGGTGGTGCGGTTCGCCGAGGCGGCCCGGGAACACGGCCTGCCGACCGTGTTCGGCAGCGAGCTGTCGCTGGACGCATCAACTGCCCGTACCGCCGTCGGTGACCCATCGGCCACCCACCTGCTGGTGCTGGCCGAGGACCCGACCGGCTATGCCCGGCTGGGCACCGCCATATCAGAGGCCCAACTGGCCGGAAGCAAGGGACACCCCCGACTCTCCCTGGATCGGCTCACCGACCTGGCCGGAGCGGATCCCCACTGGACGGTCCTCACCGGGTGCCGGAAGGGCGCCGTTCCGGCAGCCCTCCAGCGCGATGGTCCGGCGGCGGCAGGACGGGCCCTGGACGACCTGGTGGAACGGTTCGGCCGCCAACGGGTGGTGGTGGAGCTCTGGGACCACGGGTACCCGCTGGACGCCGAGCGCAACGACGCCCTGGCCCGCCTCGCCGTGGGCGCCGGCCTGGGCGTGGTGGCCACCAACAACGTCCACTACCACCGCCCGGCCCGTCGCCGCCTGGCCACCGCCATGGCCGCGGTGCGGGCCCGCCGGTCGATGGACGAACTGGATGGCTGGCTTCCGGCCGCCGGGACGGCCCACCTGCGCTCCGGGGTGGAGCAGGCCCGACGGTTCGCCCGATGGCCGTCGGCCGTGTCCGCAGCGGCCGAGCTGGGTGGGCGGTGTGCATTCGACCTCCGCCTGGTGGCCCCCGGCCTGCCGCCCTACCCGTGTCCCGACGGGCTGGACGAGATGGCCCTCCTGCGTCGGCTGGCCGCCGACGGGGCCACCGACCGCTACGGAGGGCGCACCTCCGAACGCGTCGTGGGGGCATGGGCCCAGGTCGACCGGGAGCTGGACATCATCGCCACACTCGGATTCCCCGGGTACTTCCTCGTGGTGTGGGACATCGTGGAGTTCTGCCGGCGGGAGGGGATCCTCTGCCAGGGACGGGGATCGGCGGCCAACTCGGCGGTCTGCTACGCGCTGGGCATCACCAACGCCGACGCTGTGGGCCTGGGCCTGCTGTTCGAGCGGTTCCTCTCCCCGGAGCGGGACGGGCCGCCCGACATCGACCTGGACATCGAGAGCGGTCGCCGGGAGGAGGTCATCCAGTACGTGTATGGCCGCTACGGCCGTCGGCACACCGCCCAGGTGGCCAACGTCATCACCTACCGGGCCCGCTCGGCGGTGCGCGACGCGGCCCGGGCACTGGGGTACGACCCGGGTCAGCAGGACGCCTTTGCCAAGGGCCTGGAGCGTCGGCTGTCGCCTGACGGGTCGACGACCGACGGCGGGTCGGCCTCCGGCGGTGGAGCGGTTCCGGCCGGGATCCCGGCCGACGTGGCCACCCTGGCCGACGAGTTGTGCGACGCCCCCCGGCACCTCGGCATCCACTCCGGTGGCATGGTCATCTGCGACCGGCCGATGGCCGAGGTGTGCCCGGTGGAGTGGGGGCGCATGGCTGACCGCAGCGTCCTGCAGTGGGACAAGGAGGACTGTGCCGCGGTTGGGCTGGTCAAGTTCGATCTGCTGGGCCTGGGCATGCTCAGCGCCCTGCACCACACCCTGGACCTGGTGGCCGCCCACGAGGGAACCCAGGTCGACCTGGCACGCCTGGACCAGGACGAGGCCGTCTACGACATGATCTGCGCTGCCGACACCATCGGGGTGTTCCAGATCGAGAGCCGGGCCCAGATGGCCACCCTGCCCCGGTTGCGGCCCCGCTGCTTCCACGACCTGGTGGTCGAGATCGCCCTCATCCGGCCCGGTCCGATCCAGGGCGGATCGGTCCACCCCTACATCCGGCGTCGTAACGGGCAGGAGGAGGTCACCTACCTCCACCCGTCGTGCGAGAACGCCCTGGCAGGGACCCTCGGCATCCCGCTGTTCCAGGAACAGCTCATGCGCCTCGCCATCGACGTCGCCGGGTTCACCGCCACTGAGGCCGACCGGCTCCGCCAGGCCATGGGCTCCAAGCGCAGCCACGCCCGCATGGAGGCCCTCCACCAGCGGTTCCTGGACGGGGCGGGGGAGCGCGGGGTCCCGTCCGACGTCGCCGAACAGGTCTGGCAGAAGTTGGCCGCCTTCGCCGACTACGGCTTCCCGGAGAGCCATGCCGTGTCGTTCGCCCACCTTGTGTACGCCAGTTGCTGGCTCAAGTTCCACCACCCGGCGGCGTTCTGTGCCGGCCTGCTGAATGCCCAGCCCATGGGCTTCTACTCGCCGCACACCCTGGTCCAGGACGTCCGACGCCACGGCGTGGAGGTCCGCACCCCGGACCTGAACAGGTCCGCGGCCGACGCCACCCTTGAGCCGGGGGAGCGGGGATCTGCCGTCTCGGGAGCGCCGGGGGAGCGGGGATCCGGGGGACCGGGAGTGCCGTGGCCCGCGGGCCGGGGCGGGCCGGCCATCCGGATGGGCATCGGGTCGGTCCGGAGCATCGGCGGGGACCTCGCCGACGCCATCGCCGCCGGCCGACCGTACACGTCGATCGAGGACCTCCAGCGGCGGGTGGATCCCGGCCGTCCGGCCATGGAGGCGCTGGCCACCGCCGGGGCGTTCGCCGCCTTTGACGTGGATCGGAGGGAGGCCCTGTGGGCGGCGGGAGCGCTGGCTGCCACCGGACCCGACCGTCTCGCCGGGATGGTCACCGGGACCGAGCCCCCGCCACTGCCAGCCATGGGTGCTTCGGAGGTGGCCCGGGCCGACCTGTGGGCCACCGGGGTGTCTCCCGACGGGCATCCCACCCGGTTCCTCCGTCGACGCCTGGCCGCCGACGGCGTGGTCACGGCGGTCGACCTGCGGTCGGTGGGCGACGGGGCCCGGGTCAGGGTGGCTGGCGTGGTCACCCACCGGCAGCGTCCCCACACCGCCGGTGGGGTCACGTTCCTGAATCTGGAGGACGAGACCGGGCTGGTCAACGTGGTGGTGTCGAAGGGTTGCTGGGCCCGCTACCGGGACGTGGCGGTTGGGGCCCCGGCACTGCTGGTACGGGGTCGGGTGGAGGCCTCCGAGGGGGTCGTCAACGTGGTGGCCGAACACCTGGCCCCCCTCGGGGTCCGACCACCGGCCAGTTCCCGGGACTTCCGCTGACCCCGCACGGCACCGGCCCGGGCCGCGGCCGGGAATAACCCGGCTGTCCGGCTGACGGTCCAGCACACTGGTGCAATGCGTTCCGCCCCGCGCGTCATCCCGGCCGTCCCATCGGCCGACGTCCGCCAGCGGATCGTCGCGCTCGCCATAGGGGTGGTGGCGGCGTCTGCAGGTGGCCTGGTGCTGGCCACCGCAGAGGGGACGCTGGCCGACCTGCCGGGCCTCCTCCTCCTGGTACCGGGTGCCATTGCACTGCGGGGCAACGTGTTCGGCGCCATGGGGAGCCGCCTGGGAACCGCCGTGCATGCCGGCACCTTCCGACTCTCGGCCCGACCCGATGGCGTGGTCGGGCAGAACCTGCTGGGAGCCGCTGCCCTGAGCCTGGTCCTCAGCGCAGTCCTCGGCCTGATGGCCCGCGGGACCGCTATCGCGTTCGGGGTCACCCCGACGATGACCCTGGCCGACTTCGTGGTGGTGTCGACCCTGGGAGGGTTGCTGGCCTCGGTATTCGTCGGTGCGGTGACCCTCGGGCTGGCGGCCGGGTCCATCCGCTTCGACTGGGACCTCGACAACGTGCTGGCGCCGCTCGTCTCCACCCTCGGGGACCTGGCCACCGTGCCGGCACTCGTGGTGGCCGCCGGGCTGGCCGAACGATCGGGGCTGACCGATGCACTGGGCGGAAGCCTCGGGCTGGTGGCGGTCGTGGTCCTGGTGGTGGCGTGGCGTTCTCCGCTGGTCGACGTCAGGCGAATCGTCCGCCAGTCGCTCCCGGTGCTGGTCGCCGCCGGGTTGCTCGACCTGATCGCCGGGGTGACCGTCGAGAGGCGCCTCGACGACCTGCTGGCCGCCGAGGCGATGCTCGTCCTGCTGCCTGCCTTCCTGGGTACCGCGGGAGCCCTCGGCGGGATCCTCTCAAGCCGCCTCTCCACCCAGTTCCACCTCGGCCTGGACGACGCCACTCCGTTGCCGACCCGATCCAGCCTCCGCGAGTTCCGGTCACTTGCCCTGCTAGCCCTACCGGTGTTCGCCTGTTGTGCCGTGATCGCCCAGTGGGCGTCGGTGGCCACCGGCCAGACCACGCCCGGGCTCGGAGACCTGCTGGCCGTGGTCATGATCGCCGGCCTGGTGGCCACCGTGCTGGTCGTCGTCGTGGCGTACTACACGACGATGGCCGCCTACAGGTTCGGTCTGGACCCGGACACCTACGGCATCCCGGTGGTGATGTCGAGCCTCGACCTGGTCGGGGCGTCCACCCTGATCCTGGCCATGGTGGCCGTGGGGGTGGCATGACCACGCCAAGGTGTGCTGATCCCGGAACCCTTTCCGACCGGTCGACGGTCGGGAATACCATTGACCCACTACATCGAGCGAGGATCTGATGGACGAAAGACCCCGCAACCTGCGGGCCATGTTGGCCGAGGCCAAGGACACATCGGAGCTGATGGTCGACCTGGCCTACGCGTCGGTCTACTTCGGCGACCCGGACATGGCTGAAGAGGTCGACGAGCTCGAGGAGCAGATGAGCGAGCTGGTCCATGACATGCGCGCGGTGTGCGTGCTGGCGGCCCGCAGTCCCCGGGAGGCCGAGGGCATGTCGTCGGTGCTCCAGGTGGTGTCTGCGATCGAGCGCATGGCCAACGACGCCGTGGACATCGCCCGGATCGTCACCCACCGCCTGGGCATACCCCGCCAACTGGTGGCCGACCTCTCCGACGCCGAAGAGGTGTCGCACCGGGTGCTCGTGAGCGAGGGCTCGCACATGGCGCACCGTCCTCTCTCGGCCCTCGAACTCCCGGTGCAGGCCGGCATGCGGGTCATGTCGATCCGTCGTGGTCGTGAATGGGACACAGACATCGGTGGGGACACCGTCCTCGTCCCCGACGACGTGCTGTTCCTGCGAGGGTCGCCCGAGGGCATCACCCGGCTGCGCGAGCTCGCCGCCGCACCGGTCTGGGAGCCGCCACGCGCCGACGACACCGCCGCGGTCACCGACCTCGATCGGGCGGTCGACGTCCTGGTCGAGATGAAGCACCTCTCCGAGCCCGCCGTGGGCCTCGCCTACCGTGCCCTCGTCTTCGGCGACCGCGGCCGCGCCGCCGAGGTGCGCCACCTCGAGGACCGGCTGGACGAGATGAAGGACCACCTCGAACTGTGGGTGCTGCGGTCGGCCGGCGCTGACCTGGAGCCGTCGGCGCTGCGTGGGCTACTGCACCTCGCCGAGGCCGCCGAGGACATCGGCGACCAGGCCCAGATGATGGTCTGGATCATCGAGAAGGACGAGGAACTGCACCCGATCCTCGGCATCGCACTCGGCGAGGCCGACGAGGTCGTGGTGCGCTACCCGGTGGCCGAGGGCTCGCCGATCGACGGCTCGTCGCTCTCCGAGTTGGGCATGAACATCGAGCCCGGCTTCACGGTGCTCGCCATCCGGCGGGGTGGCCGCTACGTGTACCGGCCGCGGGGCGGCGTGCGTCTGGCTGCCGGCGACGAACTCATCGCTAGCGGCCCCGACGAGGGCCGGTCGCTGCTCGCCCGCATGTGCGGCTGGGACCTCGTCGAGGACGAGGAGGGCGACGACGAACTGGTCCCCGCCGGAACCGGTTCTGCGAGTGCCTGACTCCGACTAGTCGGCGGACTCCTCCTGGGGTGCCGGCGGGACGGTCACGACCGTCGCCCCGTCATCGTCCCCGCCGCGGAACAACTCGGCGATGGCGCCGAGCGAGCCCAGCGTCGCCGAGAGGTCGGTCGGCAGGAAGATCTTGGTGGCGTTGCCGTCGGCGACCACGCCCAGTGCCTCGAGGTACTTGATGGCCAGCAGGTCGGGCGTCGGGTCGCCGTCGTGGATGGCGCCGTAGACGCTGCGTACGGCGGCGGCCTCGCCCTCGGCCACCGTCAGCTGGCGGTACCGCTCAGCGTC
>JAKURY010000016.1 GCA_022452145.1 Acidimicrobiales bacterium
CCTCGGTGACAATCCCGAGGCTGACGAGACGCTCCTCGACCGTGGTCACCAGGTCGTCCTCAGTAGAAAGGCTGGCTACGTCGTGGGCCTTATCTTCTATGTCGTCGACCAGGTCGTCGACCCGCATCAGAAGGTCGTCTATCTCCTTACGAGCGTCGTAGACGGCGAGCGTCTGAGATGCCACGCCGGCTAGCAATTCGAACCCGCCGCTGATCGCCACCTTCATGTCCTCATAGGGCTCGCGGTCGTCGTCCAGCAGCGTCACGACCTCGACCGTCACCGACAGCCGGCCCGCCGGCAGCACGATCGTGTCGTCGAGGCCCACATAGTCATCGTCGACGGTGACGTCGCCGGAGACGGTGATCGGAATCTCCAGGTCGGCGGTCGGGGCCACGTCGGCGGTAACCGTCACGAAGACCGGGCTTCCCTCTTCGACGACTACGGCTCCGGTGCTGAGCGAGACGGTCGGCACGGGGGCTTCGGCAGCCGACACGGCATCCACCACCAGGGCCGCCTCGGCGATGACCTCGGCGACCTGGCCGCCCTGGAGCCCGACGGTGGAGCGAACCGCCGGACCGATACGCACCGACACCGCGTTGACCGGACCCACCGTATAGCCGGCGGGGTTGCCCTGGAGTGAGACGGTCACCACCTCGTTGACCTCGGCGGTGGTTCCGCCGTAGCCGTGGTCGGCCTGCCAGGCCGACAGGCCCGACCTGGTCTCCTCGGTGTAGAGCCCGTCCACGTCTCCCACGTCGTAGCCGGCCCCGTCCAGGACCGCCTCGAGCTGGAGAACGTCGGGCCCGTCCGAGCCGACGTCCAGCTGCCGGTAGAAGGCGAAGTCGCCGGCGACCGCCACGGCCTGCCGACCGTCGACGGTGAACAGTGCGTCGCCCTCGGCCACCACCTCGCCGGCCTCGACCCTGATGCCGCTGATCCGGCCGTCGGTCGACGAGTTGATGGACTGCAGTTCATCGCGGCGCAGTTCGCCTCGGATGGTGATCTCATCGGTGAGGGTTCGGATGGTCACCGTCTCGGCGATGGCACGGTCCACACCCGGATTGGCAGATTCGACCTCCCTGTCCCACGGCCGCACGGTGAGGAGCCCGGCGGCTACCCCTCCGAGGAGGATCAGGATGGTCAGGATCTTCTTCATGGGTGGGATCTCCGGATCGGGAAAGAGAAGGCCGCAGCGGCCATGGGACCTGCGGTCATTGGTCGGCGGCCAGGTTCAGCTCGCTGATGCAGGAGCGGATGTCGCCGATGTCCAGGTCGCCGTCCGGCCCGCGGAAGTCCTCGCCGGGACCCAACGAACCGTCGGCATCGGGCATCGGGTCGCTGACCGTCCATCCCTTCCGGCGGAGGCACTCCGCGAGGGCTATGAACTGCTCGTTGTCCTCCCTGATCTTCTCGGGGCTGCGTCCCACACGCGACTTCTGGAACTCCTGCATGGCGGTGACGATCCCGGAGCGTCCTGCGCAGAGGGTCAACGCCTCGATGTAGGCGGGCTGGTTCACCGGATCGCCGGCCCCGAGGTCCGCATTCGGTGCACCGATGAACTCGACGCCTTCGTCGGCAAGGCAACCGTTGAACTCCTCCAGGGCATCCATCATCTGGATTCCCGGAGGAACCTTCTCCTCGGCCAACGGGATGGTCTCCTTGACAGGCTCAGCTGTCGTGGTCGTGGACGTGGACGAGGACACGGCCACGTCGTCGGTGTCGACGCTGGTCTCCGACGCCGTCTGGACGCTGGTCTCCGACGCCGTCGTCCCATCCGAGGCAACTGCGATGGTCGTGGGAGCAGCCGATGTCGTCGACGTCGTGGAGGTCGTCGACGTCGTGCTGACCACGATCTCGGTCGGCGCGTCCTCGGCGAGCAGCGTCACCTTCTGCGTCGTCTCCGACTGTGCGCCACCACAGGCCGTGACCACCACCAGCATCCCGACCAGCGTCGCCCGCAGGATTCCCGTCATCATTCCTCCCCTGCCCGTTCCAGCCCGATCTCGCTGATGCAGTCCCGGATCTCATCGCTGTCTATGTCGCCGTCGGCGCTCGAGAACTGGTCGCCCGGGCTGAGCAGCCCATTCTCGTCGGGGCGGAGCTCGCCGATCTCCCATCCCCTGGTGCGCAGGCAGTCGGCTAGTTCTATGAAGTCCTCGTTCGCCTGCCTTATCTCGTCGGGCGCCATGTCCGAACGGGATGTCTGGAAGTCCTGATAGGCATTGGCTATACCGGTCCGGCTGTTGCAGAACTGGAGGGCCTCAAGGTAGCCGGGTTGGTTCACAGGGTCGTTCGCCCCGAGGTCGGCATTGGGGAAGCCGATCCACTGGTAGCCCTCGGCCGCCAGGCAGGTGTTGAAGTCGTCGAGTGCCCCCATGAGCTTCAGGCCCGGGTTGATGTCCTCCTCGGCCAACGGGATGGTCTCCTTCACCGGAGCGACGGTCGACGTGCTGGTCGTCGACGTCGTCGTCGGCACGTCGTCCGACACCGGTTCGGGGGAGGCCACCTCGTCAGAGGCCTCTCCGGCCTGAGCGACGCTCGAAGCTGGGACCGTGGTCTCGGACGCCGTCGCCTCCTCGGAGGACGCGCCGGCCGACGAGGCGACGGACTCGGGAGCTGAGGGCTCGGGGGCAACGGCCTCGGGAGCTGAGGGCTCGGGAGCGACGGAGGTCGAGGTGGTGGTCGGGGCCTCGCCGAACCCTGCCGGCACCACGATCTGGGTGGCCTGGTCGGCCGACAGGACCACCACCGTCCTGACGCCCTCCGCGCTCGTGCCGCCCGCGGTGCAGGCAGGTAGGAGCGCGACGAGGCCACAGGCCACTAGGAACAGACGATGCATCGTCGGCAACGATAACGGTGGCTCCGTGTGGGGTAGGTGTTGGGACAGTTAGCACCCTGTGAGCCGGCGACCGCCGACCATGGCCCGTCCGGTTCCCGGCTCCTAACCTTGGCCCGTGGCCGACTTCTTCCAGAACGGCGTCATCGCCACGCTCCATGACCTCGGACGGCGATCCACCGAGGACCTGGAGCGCGAGCTGAAGGCGTGGAGCGGTGAGACGCCGATGTCGCTGATCATTCCCTGCCTGGTGGCCGATCTGGACGCACCGTCCCTGGAGCGGATAGTCAGACAACTGGCCGCCGTCCCCTACCTTGACGAGGTCGTGGTGGGCCTGGACCGGGCCGATGCCGATGGCTTCGCCCGGGCCCGCGGCATCTTCTCGCGACTCCCCCAGCACCACCGGATCCTCTGGAACGACGGACCCCGCCTGCGGGCCATCCGGGATGAGCTGGACGCCCACGACCTCACCACCGGCCTCCCCGGCAAGGGTCGCAACGTCTGGTTCTGCCTCGGCTACTTCCTGGCCGCGGGCAGGGGCCGGATCGTCGCACTGCACGACGCCGACATCCGCGACTACGACCGGTCGCTGCCGGCCCGCCTGCTCTATCCGGTGGCCCACCCGTCCACACGCTTCGGCTTCGCCAAGGGCTACTACCACCGGGCCTCACGTGGGGCCGTGGACGGCGACCGCCTGTACGGGCGGGTGACGCGGCTGTTCGTGACGCCCCTCATCCGGGCCATGGCGGTCACGTTCGGTGAACGCGGCTACCTCGACTACCTCGACAGCTTCCGCTACCCGCTGGCCGGCGAGTGCGCCATGACGCTCGACGTGGCCGAGACCCTGCGGGTGCCATCGGACTGGGGCTTCGAGATCGGCGTGCTGGCCGAGGTCTACCGGCACCTCCCCACGACCCGGGTCTGCCAGGTCGACGTTGCCGACACCTACGACCACAAGCACCGTGACCTCTCGGCCGACGATCCCGACAGCGGTCTCCATCGGATGAGCGCGGACATCGCCAGGGCGATCTACCGCAGGTTGGCGATCTCCGGCGTTGTCCTCTCGGCTGAGGGATTCCGGTCGCTCGAGGCGGCCTACGACCGAACGGCGCTCGACCTGATCGACCGCTACGAGGCTGACGCCGCGTTCAACGGCCTGAACTACGACCGACACGGCGAGGAGGTGACCATCCAGGTCTTCGCCCGGGCCATCGTCCGGGCTGGCGCCGAGTTCCTGGAGGATCCGTTGGAGTCCACGTTCATCCCCAGCTGGTCACGGGTCCGGTCCGAGCTCCCCGACCTGGCGGAGCGCCTGGTGGCCGCCGTGGAGGCCGACGCGACCTCCCAGTAACGACGCGCCCCACGCCCCGGCCGTGGGGAGCAGGTGGTTCGGGCCGTAGGAACCACCAGGGCCGGTGCTGCGGTGGAGGTGATGAGAATCGAACTCACGACCTCTACGTTGCGAACGTAGCGCTCTAGCCAACTGAGCTACACCCCCGCGATCGCCGACGAGCGTAGCGGGATGCTCCGGCGCCGGAACCCCGGTCAGGCGTTGTCGATCAGTTGGCCCGACGGCTCAGCACCGCCTCGTCGCTCATGGCCACGGAAGCGCCCAGGCCGCCAAGCAGCGAACCGCTGGACCGGAACGGAATGACCATGGCCTCACGCTCGACCTCGAGCTGGTGGCGCTGGGTGACGAGCACCGCATAGCAGACGAGCACCAGGTCGACGAGGAAGTGGGCCATCCACACCGCTCCGCCAACGGCGACGCCGGAGAGGAAGGTGAAGGTTGCCATGCCGCCGAGGGCGATAAGCAGGTCACGGCGGCGGCGGCGGGCCGATCGGACGTCGGCGGGCACCGCTGTGGCGGCGGCCCGGATCGAGCGGAGGTGGCTGGCGTCGAACCGGCCGGCACCGCGTCCGACGGCCACGAGGGCGAGAACCGGACGCCCGAGGGCGCTGCGATGGCGAATGATCGGCGGCAGCAGCACCGCCATCCACAGAACTCCGAGCCCCAGGAGGATCAGCAACGGTTCTTACCTCTCCACAGACCGTGACGCACGACGGCACCGTAGTTCCGGATCGTTGCAAAATGGTGGACTTCCTCGCGCTCTGGGCGCGAACACTCGCGCGCAGTGCGCGATCCGAGTTCAGTCGCCTCTACGCCAGTTGCCGGACCGGCCGCCCGACTTCTCGAGGAGACCCAGCGACTCCACCTGCATCGACCGGTCGCTGGCCTTGCACATGTCGTAGACGGTCAGGGCCGCCACCGCACAGGCGGTAAGGGCCTCCATCTCCACCCCGGTCCGATCCACCGTCTCGGCTGTGGCCTCGATGTCCAGCCAGGACGGGCCGGGGACGAGGTCCACCTGCACGGAGCTGAGCATCAGGGGGTGGCAGAGCGGGATCAGCTCCGAGGTCCGCTTGGCCGCCTGGATGCCGGCCACGCGGGCGACGGCCAGGACATCGCCCTTGGCCACCGTCCCGGCGGCCAACGCTTCGGCCGTGGCAGCCTGCATGGCCACACGGGCCCGGGCCACGGCCCGACGCCGGGTCACCGCCTTGTCACCCACGTCGACCATGCGGGCCCGACCCTCGGCGTCGAGGTGGGTGAAGCCCTCTCCCGCCACGGGGGTCAGCCGCCGATCTGGGACATCGACCGGTTCGGTCGGACGAAGTCGACCGAGGCGATCCCGTGGCCCGCCCACTTGGCGGCCACCGCCCCCTGCAGCAGGTCTCCGACCTCGTCGTCGGACGCTCCCGAGCGCAACAGCGACCGGAGGTCGAACTCCTCCACGGCGAACAGGCAGTTCCGGAACTGGCCGTCGGCGGTGAGGCGGATCCGGTCACACGAATCGCAGAAGCTGCGGGTCACGCTGGCCACCACGCCGATCCCGCCGGCGCCGTCCACGTACCTGTAGCGCGTCGCCGGAGCCGAGGTCCGGTCCACCGGCTCCAGCGGGAAGACCTCACCTATCCGGGCCACGATCTCGTCCTGGCCCACCACCGCACCCTCGGACCAGGAGCGGTCGGCGTCCAACGGCATGAACTCGATGAACCGGACCTCCACGCCCCGCTCGCGGCCGAAGCGTGCCAGGTCGACCAGCTCGTCGTCGTTGACCCCCCGCATCACGACCACGTTTACCTTGACCGGGTACAGGCCCGCCTCGATCGCCGCATCGATCCCGTCCAGCACCCGGGGCAGCTCGTTGCGGAGCGTGAGTTCCTCGAACCGGTCGGCACGCAGCGAGTCCAGCGAGACGTTGATCCTCTTCAGCCCCGCCGCCGCCAGCTTGCCGGCCACCAGCCGGAGCGTCATCCCGTTGGTGGTCAGCGACAGGTCGACCGGCAGGTCGGCCAGCATCCCCACGAGGGTCGGCAGGTTGGCCCGCACAGTCGGCTCGCCACCGGTCAGGCGGATGCTGTCCACGCCGTGGCGTTCCACCATCAGCCGTGCAACCCGTTCGATCTCCTCGAAGGTGAGGAGGTCCTCCCTGGGGAGCCACTCGAGCCCATCGGCCGGCATGCAGTAGGTACAGCGGAAGTTGCACCGGTCGGTGACCGAGATGCGCAGGTCGCGGTGGACCCGCCCGAAGGTGTCGATCAGCTGTCGGACCACGACGCCAAGCGTAGGGCACCGAACAGCCGACCGGCAGGGTCGACCGTCTCGGCAAGGTCAGCCCAGCAGGATGACCTCGACCTCGTCGCCGTCGCTCATCCCGTCACCGTCGGGCAGGATCGCCAGCCCGGTCGCCGTGGCCATGGCGGCCAGCTGGTGCGACCCCTGACCTCCAGCCGACCACGCCAGGTACCGCCCGTCCCGGTACTCCACGACGACCCGTCCGAAGTGGACCTTGCCGTCAGCACGACGGCGGAGCTCACCTACCACCACGGCCTCCACCCTGGACCGGTCGAGGCCCCGGTGTCCCGACATGGCACGCAGTGCGGGGCGGGCGAACAGCTCGAAGGACACCATGGAGGAGACAGGATTGCCCGGCAGCCCGAACACCGGCACGCCGTCGACCAACCCGAATGCCAACGGTTTGGCCGGCCTGATGGCGACCTGCATCCAGCGCATCTCGCCGATCCGATCCAGCACCACCTTCACGTAGTCGAAGTCCCCCATGGAGACTCCACCGGAGGTCAGCACCGCATCACAACCGGCCACGCCGCCCAGGAGCGCTCCGGCGATCGCCGCCTCGTCGTCGGCCACCCGACCGAGGTCGACCGGCACCACGCCCATCTCGTCCAGGAGGCCCAGCAACGCCGGACGGTTGGCGTCCCTGATCTGGCCTGCCATCAGAGGCACCGAACCATCCACCAACTCGTCACCGGTGGACAGCACCCCGACCCGCAACCGCCGGAACACAACCACCCGCTCCACACCGATGCTGGCCAGCACGCCCAGGTGACCCGGGCCGAGGGTGGTGCCGGCCCCGACGACCTCGTCGCCCGGTCGCAGGTCATCCCCTGCAGAACGGACGTGGTTGCCCACCGGAACCTCCACGGCGACGGTCACCACGGACCCGTCGTCGGACACGCTTGTCCGCTCGACCTCGACCACCGCATCGGCGCCGGGTGGCATCGGGGCCCCGGTCATGATGCGGATCGCCTCACCGACACCCACCTCGACGTCCGGTGCGACCCCGGCGGGCAGCGTTCCGACGATGCCCAGGTCGACCGGAGGGACCGCTGTGTCGGCGGCCCGTACGGCGAAACCGTCCATGGCCGTGTTGGCGAACGGTGGCACGGCCTCGGTCGCCACCACGGGTGCCGCCGTGACAAGCCCCCGGGCCTCTGCCAGGGGAACCTCGGAGACCACCGGCCCGGGGCATCGGTCCAGCACGTGGGCCCGGGCTTCGGCGAGGGAGATCACCGAACGAGGATACTCATCGCTTCCACGAGCCTTCATCGCCGGCTATCAACCGCTGGATGTTGGCAAGGTGGCGTAACAGCACGAGGGCGCTGATGCCGGCAGCCACCAGCGACTCCCCGACACCATTGCCGGTGGCGGCAACGGCGGTAGGGAGGGCCACGGCGATGGCGATGGATCCCATCGAGGCCTTGCCGGACACGCGGGCCACAAGGGCGAAGAGGACGATCGACCCCACGGCCAGCACCGGGAACAGGACGATCGAGCCTCCACCGCCGGTGGCCACGCCCTTGCCTCCCCGGAACCGGCGGGTGACCGGCAGGACGTGGCCCACCGTCGCCGCCACCCAGCAGGCCAGGGCCAACGGACGACCGGCGACCGCCATGCCGAGGGCGACCGCCGCGATGCCCTTGCCCACGTCGGCGGCGAAGACGACCAGCCCCGCCCGGCGGCCGGCGGTCCGGAAGACGTTGGTGGCGCCCGGATTCCCCGATCCAGCCGACGTCGGATCCACGCCGGACCGACCGGCCACCAACTGGGCCGATGGCAGGGTCCCGAGCAGGTAGGCGACGGCCACCAGGAGGTAGTTCACCGGACCAGCATCACCGACGGCGGGTCACCCGGGGCGGACCGCCGGTAGGATGCGCCGTCGACCAGCCATGGGGCGACCGCTCCACGACACCCGGCGACACAACCACCATGCCTACTTACCAGTACCGCTGCCAGTCCTGCAAGGACGAGTTCGAGGTCCGTCAGTCGTTCGCCGACGAGGCCCTCACCGCCTGCCCGGACACCGACTGCGGTGGAAGCGTGAACAAGGTGTTCAGCGGCGTCGGGATCTCCTTCAAGGGCGACGGCTTCTACAAGAACGACCACGGTTCGGTGGCCAGGGGGCGAAAGGCCGACGCCGGTTCGACGAAGAAGTCCGAATCGGGCTCCGCCGACACGAGTTCGTCCAACGGCTCCGGGTCCGACCCGTCGGGCGGTTCCAGCGACTCGAGCAGTTCCAGCAGTTCCAAGGATTCCGGCGGTTCCAGCAGTTCCAAGGATTCCGGCGGTTCCAGCAGTTCCAAGGATTCCGGCGGTTCCAGCAGCACGAACGGCTCCGGGGACAAGGCCACCGCCTCGGCCAGCTGAGCCGGGCCACCCCGGGGTCGTCGACCCGCTTCCCCCATCTCCCCCGCAACGCCCTTCTCCAGTCCTCCGTCCGAGGACGTCCGGGAGGACACGTGTCCTACCTGTTGGCCCGGCTCCGCCTCTGGGCCGCCCACCACCGTGTCATCTGGTGGACCTGTGCCGCCGCCCTCGCCGGGCTCACCGGCGTCACCGTGCGGGCGGCCACGAACGCCGAACCATGTATGGCCGCCCCGGAGACCAGCCCCGCAGACGGCCCACTGGCGACGAGCGGGGCGTGGCGCTGGGGCGCGGCGCCGACCCCCTGCCATTAGAGGTGGGCGACATGCTGGACCTCTGGTCGGTGGACGACCTCACGGCCAGGGGCCACCTGGTGGTGGCGGGTGCCCGGGTGCTGGACCACCACGACCGGACGGTCACCGTGGCCATCCCCGCCGAGCGGGTCGGCGACGTGGCCGCCGCCCTCGGCAGGGGCGACCTGCTGACGGCCCTGGTGCCCGACTAGGCCGGGCCGACGCCGGGTCGCTCCGTCAGCGCACCTACGAGGCCAGGAGCCCTAGCACCCCCAGGCCGACTACCACCCGGTAGACGGCGAAGGGAGCCAACCCCACGCGTGCCACCAGGCGCAGCAGCAGGTGGACGGCCATCCCGCCACTCACGGCGGCGGCAGCCATTCCGACGAGGATCGGACCCCACCACCCGGCGGGAACCGAGAGGTCGACCGCAGCGATCAGCCCCGCGCCGGCGATCACCGGCAGGCTCATCAGGAACACCAGCCGGGCTCCGGCCTCCCGTTCGAGCCGCATCCCCCTGGCCAGGGACAACGTGATGCCCGAACGGGACACCCCGGGCTGAAAGGCCAGCCCCTGGGCGACGCCGAGGGCGACCGCCTCGCCGAACGACAGGTCGTCGAACCCCCGCTCGCCAGGTCGGCGATCGGAGATCCAGAGCACGACGCCGAAGGCGATGAGGCACACCGCGACCAGCCACGTGCGATCGCCGAGGTCGCCGGTCGTCGACACCACTACCAGGCCCAGCAGGCCGGTCGGGACGGCGGTGGTGGCCAGCAGCCAGGCCGTGCGGGCATCGCCCACCAGCGGTCCCCTGGCCGCCAGCCAGCCGATCCCGGCCGATCCGTACCGGACCACGTCGGCCCGCAGGTAGACCACGGCACCCAGCAGGGTCCCCAGGTGGAGTGCAACGTCGAAGGCGTTCTCCAGGGACCCGTCGCCGCCGAAGTGGTCCCAGCCGAACAGCCACGGCACCAGCGCCAGGTGCCCGCTGGAGGAGACCGGCAGGAACTCGGTCAGGCCCTGGACCAGTCCCAGCAGGATGGCGTGGAGGATCGGCACGGCCCGACCGACGGCGTCCCTAGACCCCGGACACCGTGAGCTCGCCGATGACCAGGGTGACCCCGGCCGCCCGCATCGGCAGCCACTGGACGTCGTCTCCAATGGCCGTCACGTTGTGGAGCATCTTCTGGATGGTCGAGGCGATGGTGAACTCGCGGACCGGCTCGGCCAGCTCCCCATCCCGAATCCGCAGGCCCTCGGCGCCCGTGGAGAAGTCCCCGCTCACCGGGTTCACCCCGGAGTGGAGGCCGCTGACCCCCTGGACCAGCAGGCCGTCCCGGATCCCGGAGATCAACTCGGCGGGCGACCGGTCGCCAGCCACGACGGCTACCGCACGGACACCCACGCCCGGGGTGGAGGAGTAGCCACGAACCGCCGAACCGGTCGACGAGGTACCCGCCCGGCGGGCCGTCTCGCTGTTGTGGACGAACCGCTCCAGGCGACCGTCGGCCAGCAGGACGTTGCGGCGCGTGGCCAGGCCCTCTCCGTCGGTCCCTGTCGCCGTGTAGGCCGCAGGATCCGTGGGATCGTCGATCAGCGTGAGAATCGGGGCGGCGACGTCCTCCCCGAGCCGTTCGGCGAACAGCGATCGGCCCTTCTGGACGGCCTCGCCGCTGAGCGTGCCACCCACGATCCCCAGGAACTGGGCGCTGACCCAGGGGTCGAGCACCACGGTCATCCGGCCCGAGGGAGGCTTCACCGCTCCCAGCATCCGGGTGGAACGCTCAGCCGCCTCGGCCGCCGCCGCTGCCACGTCCAGGTCGCCGGGCTGGCGTCCCAGCGAGAAGCCGAAGCCGGTCTGGGTCTCGCCGTCCTGCTCGGCCAGGGCGTAGGCCGCCAGGAAGCACCCGGTCTCGCGGCTGGTGGAGCGGATCCCGGTGGTCGTGGCCACCGCGCTCTCCGAGATCGAGTCGGAGTACTCGGCCGACTCCACCCCGCTGATGCGATGGTCGGCCGACCGGGTCAGGCGCTCCAGGTCCAGGGCCAGCTGCACCTTGGCGTCGGTCGGGTGGTCCAGAACCGACGCCCTGTAGAGGTCCATCTCGGCCGGTGCCACGCCGTCCGGCTCGGCCAGGGCGCAGTGCTCGTCGGGGGTGGCGAAGCCCAGGTTGTCCCGAGCCTCCCGCAGCACCTCGGCCAGGGCATCCGGGTCCAATGTGCCCGCGTATGCGAAGCCCTGGCGCCCGTCGCGGACCACCCGGACCCCGACACCGCGGGACTCGGCGGCTGTCAGCGACTCCACCTCACCCTCGTAGGCCCTCACCTCGGTCTCGCGTTCGTGAACGACCACTGCCTCGACCTGCTCGCCGGACTCGGCCCATCCGACGATCCGCCCGGCGATGTCCAGCAACTCGGACACCTCAGGCCGCCGTTCCGCCGACCGTCAACCTGGCCACCCGGAGCGTCGGGGTCCCGTCCCCGACCGGGACTCCCTGGCCGTCCTTGCCGCAGGTTCCCGGCGAGCCCATGGCGAAGTCGCCGGCGATGGCGTCGATGTCTCTCAGTACCGCCGGACCGTTGCCGATCAGGTTTCCGTCCCGGATCGGGGCGGTGAGACGACCGTCCTCGATCAGGTAGGCCTCGGTCATGCCGAACACGAAGTCGCCGGTGGCCGTGTTCACCTGACCGCCGCCCAGCTGGGCCACGTACACGCCCCGGTCGGTCCCGGCGAGGATCTCCGCCGGGTCGTCGTCACCGGCCTCGAGGTAGGTGTTGGTCATGCGAACCATGGGGAGGTGCCGATAGCTCTGACGGCGACCGTTCCCCGAACTCTCCCGACCCTCCTTCCGGGCACGCAGGCGATCCCACATGTAGTCGGCGAGCACGCCGTCCCGGATCAGGACGTTGCGCTGGGCCGGCCGGCCCTCGTCGTCGATCGCGTAGCGACCCCACTCGCCGGCCATCGTGCCGTCGTCGACGAGGCTGACCATCGGAGCGGCAACCACCTCGCCGCGGCTGCCCGCGAACACGGACGCCGCCTTTGCGATCAAGTCAGCCTCCAAGCCGTGCCCGCACGCCTCGTGAAAGAGCACACCCCCACCACCCGGTCCGACCACCACCGGCATCTCGCCACTGGGTGCCGGCACCGCATCGAGCTTGGTCAGCGCCCTCCCGGCAGCCAGCCGAGCCAGCTCCTCCACGTCGATCCGGTCGAACAGCTCGAAGCCGACGGTGTGGCCCACCGACTCCCGGCCGGTCTGGAGGCCCGAGTCGCCACTGGCCACACACGACACCGAGAAGAGGGTGCGTATCTGTCGATCGCCTGTGAGGAGGCCGTCGCTGTTGGCGACCTGGATGCGCCGCTGGCTGTCGGCGTACCGGGCGGTGACCTGCGTGATGGCGCCGTCGCGTGACCGCGCCGCGTCGTCGGCCCGGGCCAGCAGGGCCACCTTCCGGGCCTTGGGCACGTCGGACGGGAAGACCTCGACCACCGCCGGCCCAGGACCGGTGGCGGCGTCCAGTGCGACGACGCGGATGCCCACTCCCCCGCCACGCGCCGCCGCGGACGCAGCGGTGGCGGCGGCCCGCAGACCGGTCTGCGACACGTCGGCGGTGTGGGCGAACCCGGTGGTCTCCCCCACCACCACCCTGATGCCGGCCCCCCGATCGCGACCGCTGGTCAACTCCTCGATGCGACCGTCGTCGAGCACCGCCGAGGTGGACCGGCGGTCCTCCACGAACACCTCGGCGAACTCGCCCCCCGTAGCCAGGGCCACACCCAACGTGTCCTGGAGGAGTCGGGGGTCGAGCATCGGCTCGGCGCCGCCGGTCCTGTCCGTCACCTGCACCATCGTGCCCTCCAACGCCCCGTCGATCATGTCAGCCCGGTCTCCCGCGGGCACCGGACGGATGCGTAGGGTACCCGTCGTGCCCCCGATGCCCGGGTTGCGCGGCCGGGCCGCGCACACCGTGACCGACGCCGACACGGCCATCGCCCTCCGCTCCGGTGAGGTCCCGACGCTCGGCACCCCGCGCCTGGTGGCCCTCCTCGAGGAGGCAACGGTCGCCGCACTGGCGGGAGAACTAGGCGATGGCGAGACCAGCGTGGGCATGCGGATCCACATAGACCACCTGGCCCCCTCCGGCCCAGGCACCGGCGTGTCCGCCGAGGCGGTCCTGGAGGCGGTCGAAGGCCGACGGTTGACCTTCGCCGCCACGGCAACGGTCGGCGACGCCGTGGTGGCCACGGCCAGCATCGTCCGGGTGGTCGTCTCGACCGAGCGGTTCCTGGGTCGCGTCGGCGGAGAGGCCGACTGATGTCGGCCACGGCGTCGCCCACCGGACGATACGACGTGACCGACCGACCCCCGACGACAGCCGGCCCAGGCCGGCTCGGCCGGTCCGCCGGCGCCGGGACCGGGCTCTACTGGTGGGCCGAGATCATCCTGGTCCTGGCCTTCTACGTCGTCTACTCGGCGGTACGGAACCGCTTCGGTTCGGAGTCGGTCGAGCCAGCCGAGGCGTTTGTCAACGCCGAGCGGGTCATCGACCTGGAGGAGGCGATGGGCCTCTACCTGGAGCCGGGGCTCCAGGCGGCCTTCCTGGACCACCGGTGGTTCATCCAGTTCTGGAACCTCTTCTACGGCACCTTCCACTTCGGCCTCACCGTGTTCGCCCTCATCTGGATCTACCGGCGCCACCCGCACCTCTACGCCCGCCAGCGATCCACCTTCCTGTGCACGACGGGCCTGGCCGTGGTCGGCTTCGGGCTCTTCCCGCTGATGCCCCCCAGGCTGCTCTCGGACTGCGGAGAGTTCGGTGCCTGCCTCGCCGCCCTCTACCCGTTCGTGGACACGGTTTCCGACATCGGCGGCCTGTGGTCGTTCGACTCGGGCACGATGCAACGGGTCAGCAACCAGTACGCGGCGATGCCCAGCCTCCACTTCGCCTGGGCCGCCTGGTGCACGGTGGCGTTGTGGCCGGTCGTGGTGTCACGCACCGGCCGAGTCCTCGTGGTCGCCTACCCCCTGGCCACCCTCTTCGCCGTCGTGGTCACCGGAAACCACTTCTGGATCGACGCGGTGGGGGGCCTCGTGGTGCTGGCCGCGGGCCACGTGCTGTCCGGCCTGCTGGTGGTCAGCTGGAGGCGCTGGCAGACCCCGGCCCGAATGCCCTGAGAGCCGCGGGTGCACCGAAATGCACCCGGCTAGCGTGGACCCCTGGTTCCACCCCGGAACCCGACGTCTCGATCCGGATCCACCGGACCCGTCACCCCGATCGGACTGGGCGCCCATGCGACTCGACTCAATCCGGACTCCCACCGACCTGCGCGACCTCGGACCCGACGAGCTCGGTGCCCTGGCCGCCGAGATCCGCGAGCGAATCGTGGAGACGGTGGGCCGCACCGGCGGCCACCTCGGGTCCAATCTGGGAGCAGTAGAGCTGACGCTGGCCCTCCACAGGGTGTTCGACAGCCCACGGGACGTCATCCTCTGGGACACCGGCCACCAGACCTACGTCCACAAGCTGCTCACCGGCCGGAACGTCGGATTCGACGGCCTCCGCCAGGCCGGCCTGATGTCGGGATACCCGTCGCGCGCGGAATCCGCCCACGACTGGATCGAGAACTCCCACGCCTCGACCGTGCTCGCCTACGCCCATGGCCTGGCCACGGCCCAGGCCACGACCGGCGAGGGACGTCGGGTGGTGGCCGTGATCGGCGACGGCTCCATGACCGGGGGCATGGCATTCGAGGGACTGAACAACCTGGGCCACAGCGGCCTCCGAGTCACCGTCGTGCTGAACGACAACGGCCGCTCCTACGCTCCGACGGTCGGCCGTCTGTCGGACAGCCTCATCAGGATCCGCTCCAACCCGACCTACATGCGCCGCCAGCGTCGGCTGGAGGACCTGGCCGAGAGCCTCCCGTGGGTGGGTGAGCTGGTCGAGCGGAGCATCAGCGCCACCAAGGCCGCCCTGCGTGAGATGTTCGAGCCCACCGCCTTCTTCGAGGCCCTGGGCGTGCACTACCTGGGCCCCTTCGACGGCCACGACATCGCCGAGATCGAGGCAGCCCTCACCAACGCATCCGAGTTCGACGGCCCGGTGGTGGTCCATGTGCTCACCCAGAAGGGCCGCGGCCACGCTCCGGCCGAACAGGACCCGATCAAGCACATGCACGACACCGGGGGTGTGAGGGCGGGGAGCTACACCGCCGCGTTCACCGAGTCGATCCTGAAGGCCGCCGAGTCACGACCCGAGGTCGTGGCGATCACAGCGGCCATGCCGGACTCAACCGGGCTGCTGCCCTTCAGGGACCGGTTCCCGGACCGTTGCTTCGACGTCGGCATAGCCGAGCAGCACGCCGTCACCGCAGCGGCCGGCATGGCCATGGGCGGGCTGCGTCCGGTCGTCGTGCTCTACGCCACGTTCCTGAGCAGGGCCTTCGACCAGGCCAACCTGGATGTGGGCCTCCACGGCCTACCGGTGCTGTTCTGCCTCGACCGGGCAGGCATCACCGGCGACGACGGCCCCTCCCACCACGGCGTGCTGGACATGGTCCTGTTGTCCAAGGTCCCCGGCATGACGATCCTGGCGCCATCCTCCTACCAGGAGCTCCAGCAGATGTTCGAGGACGCCATGTCGATCACCGACGGACCGGTGGCCATCCGCTGGGCGAAGACCCCCGCCCCCCACGTCGGCTGGGACGAGGTCGGTAGGGGCCTCTCGGCCCGCCGGGTGGTCGCTGCCGGGGACCGGACGGTCTGCCTGCTGGGCGCCGGCAAGATGCTGGCTGCCGTCGTCGAGGCCGCCGGAATGCTGGCCGCCGACGGCGTCGACGCCACTGTCTGGGATCCCCGCTGCATCCGCCCGCTGGATCCGGTGATGCTGGAAGACGCCGCCGACCATCGACTCGTGGTCACGGTGGAGGACGGCTTCCGGGAGGGCGGCTTCGGCGCCGCGGTCCTGGACGACCTCTCCAGCCGGTCGCCGGCTACGGAGGTGGCCGTGCTGGGGGTGCCGGTCGCCCACCACGCCCACGGGAAAGTCGACGACCTGCTGGCGTCTTTCGGCCTAGACGGTCGGGGGATCGCCGAGACGGTCAGGAGCCGACTGGGCTGAGTGCTTCAGGCGGGGGTGGACCCCTGCCTCAGGTGAAGAAGGGGTTGTCCCCGGCCGCGTGGTCGGTGGCGTCCACCACCTCGACGATCTCCGGAATGGCCTCGAGGATCGCCCGCTGAATGCCCTCGGTGAGCGTGGCCTGGCTCATGGCACAGCCCTGGCAGCCCCCGCCCATCGTCACGTAGGCGGTGTGGCCGTCCACGCCGACCAGGGTGGCGAAGCCCCCGTGGGAGGCCAGCATCGGGTTCACGTTCTGCTCGAGCAACTGGGCGATCCGCTCGGGCACCTCGCCCTCCAGGACCAGCTCGCCGACGTCACCCAACGGGTTCGGGCGGTTCGGGTTGCGGATGATCAGGCCCCCCTGCGCCGGATTGCTCGGCAGGTCGAGGGTTGCTCCGGCGAGCTTGGTCCGGCTCTCGTCGCCCACCGCCATCTGCAGGTCACCGACCTCCCAGCGGTGGCTGTCGGCAGGCAGCTCGTCCACCGGGGTGAACGCCAGGTCGTACACGTAGTCGACCCCGGAGACGCCGGTCACCTCGATATGGAGGGCCAACTCCGCAGGATCGTCCTCGCCGTCACGGACCTCCAGGACCTTTGCCAGCGCGGCGTCGGTGACGACCATGACCGGCTCGGCCGTGACTTCTCCAGCTTCCAGGGTGGACTGCTCGCTCATGGCCTCAGGATAACCGGAAGGGCCGCTCCGCGCTTCGGCCTTCCCAACATGCGGGGGATAGGTTCTCCGGCCATGAACGACACCGGGCCCACCGCCTCTCCTGTCACCGTCCGTCGGGACGGCGATGTGGCCGTCATCGACCTGGACGACGGCAAGGCCAACGCCCTGGGCCACGTGGCGATCGCCGCCCTGCTCGCCGCCCTGGACGCCGTCGACGCCGACGGAGCCGATGCTGTGGTCCTGGCCGGTCGACCCGGCCGGTTCTCCGCGGGTTTCGACCTCAAGGTGATGCAGT
The DNA here is from genome assembly GCA_022452145.1 of Acidimicrobiales bacterium. Lineage (NCBI taxonomy): Bacteria > Bacillati > Actinomycetota > Acidimicrobiia > Acidimicrobiales > Acidimicrobiales bacterium. Next base: position 17,227 of record JAKURY010000016.1, read on the forward strand.
CGGGCCCCGAGGAGGCCCGCAGGATGCTCGCCGCGGGCGTCGACCTCTTCCTGCGGACCTACATGTTCCCCCGTCCCGTGGTGGCGGCCTGCACCGGACACGCCATCGCCGCCGGCGCCATCATCCTCATGTCGACCGACCTGCGCGTCGGCGCCGCCGGCGACTTCAGGATCGGCCTCCCCGAGGTGACCATCGGCATGCCGCTGCCGTTCTTCGCCACCGAGCTGGCCCGGGACCGCATCTCGAAGCGGCACCTCTCACAGGTGTTCCTGGGCCGCATGTACGACCCGGAGGCCGCCACCGACGCCGGCTTCCTGGACCAGGTTGTCGACGCCGACGCCGTGGTCGACGCCGCGGTGGATCGTGCCCGGACGCTTACCGGGGTCAGCCGTGGCGGCCTGAGACGCACCCGTGTCACCTCGCGCGGGGCGGTCGCCGAAGCCATCCGGGCGGGCCTCGACGACGACCTCTCCCACTTCTCCGTCGAGGGCTAACCGGGCCGGAACCGGTGATCGAACGGGCCACGGACACCTCGATGACCGACCCCTACGACGGGATCCTGCTGGTGGCCTTCGGCGGCCCAGAGGGACCTGACGACGTCGGACCGTTCCTGGCCCGGGTGACCGCCGGGCGCTCCATACCTCCCGACCGCCTGACAGAGGTGACTGACCGCTACCTGTCGGTCGGTGGGCGGTCGCCGCTCAACGGGCGGATGCGCTCCCTGCTCTCCAGGCTCCGAGGCGAGCTGGCCTCCCGCGGCATCGACCTCCCGGTCTTCTGGGGAAACCGGAACTCCGCCCCCCTGCTGGCCGACGCCGTGGCCGAAATGGCCGACGCCGGGGTACGGCGGGCCCTGGCGTGGATCGCCTCGCCCTACGCCTCGTACAGCACGTGCCGACAGTACGGAGAAGACCTGGAGGCGGCTCGGGCGGCGGTGGGCCCCGGCGCACCCGCCATCGACCGGATCCGGCGCCACCACGACCACCCCGGCCTGATCGGGCCGGCCGCCGATCGCCTCTCGGAGGCACTGGACCGCCTGCCGGCCGACCGCCGGGATCGGGCCCACCTCCTGTTCAGCGCCCACAGCATCCCGACCCGCATGGCCGCCACATGCGACTACGTAGCCCAGGTCCAGGAGGTGGCGCGGTTGGTGGCCGGGCGGGTCGATCCGGCCGGCCGGCACTCCCACGAGGTGGTGTGGCAGTCGAGGAGCGGAGCACCGCAGGTCCCCTGGCTGGAACCCGACGTCGGCGACCGAATCGAAGCCCTCGCGGCCGACGGCGTGAATGCGGTGGCCGTCTCGCCCGTCGGGTTCCCCGTCGAGAACTTCGAGATCGCCTGGGACCTGGACACCGACGCGGCCCGCCGGGCCGACGGAGTCGGCGTGGCCTTCGCCCGCGCCGCTGCCGTCGACGACGACCCGCGGTTCGCAGGCATGGTGGCGGACCTCGTCGTCGAGCGCCTCGGAGGGCCGACCAGCGGCAGTCGACCGGGCCTGGGCACCCTGGGCACGCCACCCGACACCTGCCCAAAGGACTGCTGCCCGGATCTCCGACGCTGAGGCCAGCCGGGGGGATCCCCGAATGCCAGTGGCCTGACGGGTATTTTCGATGGTGATGAACCACGCGCGGATCGCCACCGAAGCCCTCCGCTTCCGGCTTGGCACGCTGGCCACCAGGGTGGATGGCCCGCAGGGCCTGAACCCCGAGGAGGCCGGGGACATCCTGGTCACGTGCGGCGACCCGGGCGTCGACCAGGCGCTGCGGATGCTCGGCCAGACCTGGCAGCAGGCCGGGCTCGTGCCCGAGGCCATCGACCTCCCATGGTCGGCGGGCGATGCTGCCCGGCTCCGCTCGGTGGGTGGCATGGCACTGCTGGACGCCCTCGACGAGCTCGTCACCGGCGTCTCCCGCTGCCGCTTCCGGGACTGATCCGGCCACCCGGACGCCGGCCGGGACGGTGCCGCGGCGCGGCCGGCGGGCCGCAGTACGGTCCACCCGAGGCCCCGGCGGGCGCTGTCGCACCCGTGCGCCATGCTCGTCGGATGGCGACCGACCTGACCACGAGCGACCACCGAGCCCCATGAGCAAGCAGCAGAAGCTCCTCCCCGAAGACCAGTCATTCGCCCGCGAGGTGATCGAGGTGCCGGTCGCCGAGGAACTCAAGGAGTCCTTCCTCGCCTACTCTCTGTCGGTCATCACCGCCCGTGCGATACCCGACGTGCGCGACGGCCTGAAGCCCGTGCAGAGGCGGATCCTCTACTCGATGCTCCGAATGGGAATCCGGCCCGACACCCCGCACCGCAAGAGCGCCCGGGTGGTCGGCGACACCATGGGTCGCTACCACCCCCACGGCGATGCCGCCATCTACGACGCCCTGGCACGCATGGGCCAGCCCTTCTCCCGGGGCATGACCCTGATCGACCCCCAGGGCAACTTCGGCTCGCTGGACGACCCGCCGGCCGCATCCCGCTACACCGAATGCCGCCTGACCGCTGCCGCCATGGCCATGGTCGGGGAACTCGACGAGGACACGGTCGAGTTCCGACCCACCTACGACGGCGAGGCGACCGAGCCCGGATACCTGCCCGCCCTACTACCCAACCTCCTGCTCAACGGCACCACCGGAATTGCCGTGGGCATGGCGACCAACATGCCCACCCACAACCTGGCCGAGGTCCACGCCGCGATCACGCTCACGATGAACAAGCGACGGCCGAAGCCCACGATCGACGAGATGCTGGCCGTGCTCCCCGGTCCCGACTTCCCCAGCGGCGGCATCGTGGTCGACGACGGCATCCGCGAGGCCTACGAGACCGGCCGCGGGACCATACGCATCCGGGCCCGGGCGCACGTGGAGGACATCGGCCGGGGCCGCCAGGCCATCGTGGTCACCGAACTCCCGTACCTGGTGGGGCCCGAGCGTGTGATCTCGAAGCTCAAGGAGCTGAACGAGGCGGGACGGGTGACGAGCATCGCGGACTTCAAGAACCTCTCGGATCGCCACACAGGACTCCGCCTCCAGGTGACGGTCAAGCCCGGCCACAACCCCCAGGCCGTCCTGGGCGAGCTGTACCGCCTGACGCCGCTGGAGGAGACGTTCGGCATAAACAACGTCGTCCTGGTCGATGGCGAGCCCCGCACACTCGGGATCCACGAGATGTGCCGTCACTACATCGACCACCGCCTCGACGTGGTGGTGCGCCGCACACGCCACCGGCTGGCCAGGGCCGAGGAGCGACTCCACCTGGTGGCCGGCCTCCTCATGGCTCTGGAGGTCATCGACGAGGTGGTGGCCATCATCCGCGGCTCGGAGGACGCGGCGACGGCGCGCGACGGCCTCATGGATCGTTTCGACCTCAGCCGGCTCCAGACCGACCACATCCTCGACATGCCCCTGAAGCGGCTCACCGCACTGGAGACCCGTCGCCTGCTCGACGAGCGGGACGACCTGGAGGCCTCCATCCGCGACTTCACCACGCTCCTCGGCTCCGAGAAGCGGCAAAGGACGCTGGTGCTGGACGAGTTGGCCGAAGCCGTGGAGTCGTTCGGGCGTCCCCGCCGGACCGAGATAGTCCATCCGGACGACCTGCCGGTGTTCGACTCCGTGACAACGACTGAGGACGTCGACGACGAGCCGTGTGTGGTCACCCTGTCGACCTCGGGCCAGATAGCGCGGTCGCCGGTCGACGGCGCGAAGCGTGCCACCCCTGGTCGGCACGACGTGCTGGTCGCCTCGCTGCTCACCCGCACGACGGCCACCGTCACCGCGGTCACCTCCGACGGCCGCGCCCTGCAGGTCGCGGCCGCCGAACTGGCCGACGGCGCCGGACGAGCGCGCGGAGCCGGGGCCGCCCAGGCGTTCGGAACGAACCGCGGCGAGGTCATCCACACCGTGGTAGCCGAGGGCGATGAGCACCTGGTGGTCGTCACGGCCAACGGCGTCGCAAAGCGGCTCACCCAGGACGAGGTCCGGGCCACCAGGAGCGGCAAGCCGCTCCTGAAGCTCCGGCCCGGAGATCGGGTGGTGGCAGCCTTCACCGCCCACGACGGCGTCGACCTCGTCATAGTCGCCTCCGACGGCCAGGCCCTCCGTACGCCGGTCGACGCCGTCAGCGTCCAGGGTCGGGGCGCTGCAGGCGTGGCCGGCATGAAGCTGCGGAGCGGAGTCGTCGTCGTGGGAGCGGCACCTGTCCTCAGCGACGACACCCTGATCACGGTGACCGACACCGGCGGTATCAAGGCCACCCCCCTCTCGGAGTTGGAAGCCAGGGGTCGGGGCGGCATCGGCGTCCGGGTCTCGAAGCTGGCCGACGGGTCGGCCTTGTCATTGGCACACATCGGGCAACCCATGGGCCTGCTCGCCATCATGGGCACCGACGAAGACCCGCGCAGGCCCGACCCGAACCCCGTCCCCCTGATCCTGGAACCCACCAGGCGGGACCTCGTGAGCACCGCCTCGGAACGCCAGATCCTCGCCATCGGCCCAGCCAGGTGGTGATGGTGCCCCCCGCAGCAACCCGAAAGGCCGCCAGGAAGAAGCAGCCGGCAGCAGCGGCCGACGGTTCGACCGCCGGGAGGAAGCCCGCCGCAGCAACCCGGAAGGCCGCCGGGAAGAAGAAGCCGACAGCAGCAACCCGGAAGGCCGCCGGGAAGGGCGGCAACGGCTACGACGCCGACGCCATCCAGACCCTGGAGGGCATGGAGGCGGTCCGCAAGCGTCCCGGCATGTACATAGGCGGCACGGGTTCGCCGGGGTTGATGCACCTGGTCTGGGAGCTGGTGGACAACGCCGTCGACGAGGCGGCAGCCGGCTTCGCCAACCGCATCGAGATCACCCTGCACCGCGACCACTCGGTCGAGGTGGCAGACAACGGCCGTGGCATCCCGATCGACCGGCACACCAAGCGCAAGGTCTCGGCTCTCGAGGTCGTGCTCACCGAGCTGCACGCCGGCGGCAAGTTCGGCGGCGGCGCCTACGGCGCGTCGGGCGGGCTGCACGGGGTCGGCGCATCGGTGGTGAACGCCCTCTCCGCCAAGCTGGTGGCACAGGTGGATCGTGACGGGTCCACCCACGAGCTGGCCTTCCGGGAACGGGTAGCGGGCCATTTCTCCGGGTCGTCGTTCACGGCGGGCCACCAGCTGGAGAAGGTCAAGCGGATCTCCAAGAACAAGACGGGCACGCGCATCCGCTTCTGGCCGGACCGCGAAATCTTCGACTCCGAGGCACGCATCGACGCCGACCAGGTCCGGGCGCGGGTCGTCCAGGCCTGCTTCCTGGTGCCCGGCGTGAAGATCCGCGTTGTCGACAAGCGGGCCGGGGGCTCGGCGGATCCGTTCGAGTTCGTGTCCCGTGGCGGCCTTGCCGACCTCGTCGACCACCTCTCCACCGGCGGCAACGCCTGCGAGGTGATCACGCTGTCGGGCATCGACACCTTCGAAGAGCGGGTGCCTGTGGACGGCAAGATGAGCGACGTCGAAAGGGAGTGCATCGTCGAGGTGGCCCTCCGGTGGGTGAAGGGCTACGAGACGAGGGTGGAGTCGTTCGTGAACACGATCCCCACCAGCCAGGGCGGCACGCACACCGCTGGCTTCGACCGAGCCCTCACCAGGGCCGTGAACGACGTCCTGTTGAAGGACACCCGCAAGTTGGCCAAGCTGGCCAGGGAGAACAACCACCGGGCCACCAGGGAGGACGTCCAGGAGGGCCTGGTTGCCGCCTGCAAGGTCGTGTTCCCGGAACCGCAGTTCCGTGGCCAGACCAAGCAGGAGCTGGGCACACCGGCCATCGAGAAGATCGTCTACGACGTGGTCAAGCGGGGCATCACGGACTGGTTCAGCGGTAGCGGCCCCAAGACGCACATCACCGCCGTCCGGGACAAGCTGGCCAACGCGGTCATCAACCGGGTGAGCTCCAGGCAGCTGCTGGAGACGCGCCGCAGGGCGGCGAGCATGGGCTCGACGGGCATGCCCGACAAGTTGGCAGACTGCCGGACCCACGGTCCGGACTCCGAGCTGATCATCGTCGAGGGCGACTCGGCCGCCGGGCCGGCCAAGGCCGGACGCAACGCCGAGTACATGGCCATCCTCCCGCTGCGAGGCAAGGTCGTGAACGCCGGCAAGGCGACCCTAAAGCAGGTGCTGGACAACGCCGAGGCCCAGGCCCTCTTCACGGCGATCGGTGCCGGTTCCGGAAAGGACTTCGACCTGGACGCCGCCCGGTACGGCCGAATCGTGATCCTCTGCGACGCCGACGTGGACGGCAGCCACATACGGTGCCTGCTCCTCACCCTGATCCACGAGTACATGCGACCCCTGTTGGAAGCCGGTCGCGTGTACGCGGCCCAGCCGCCCCTCTACTCCTGCCGTATGGGCGACACCATCTACCGGGCCTTCTCTGACGAGGAACGCGACGAGATCACGGCCAGGTTGACCAAGGGGGGACGCAAGGCCGAGAACCTGAGGTGGAACCGCTTCAAGGGGCTGGGCGAGATGAACGTCGAGGAGTTGGCAGAGTGTGCCCTCGACCCCGAGACCCGCATCCTCAAACGCCTGACCATGGCGGAAGGCGCGGCCGCCAAGCGGGCCTCCGAGCTCTTCGACATCCTGATGGGGACCGACGTGGGCAGGCGCCGCGACTACCTGGTCGCAAACAGCGCCCTGCTGGATCCCGGCGTCCTCGACATCTAGGACGCCGACCGTGCCCGACCTGCCCCGCTCCTTCTCGCCCTCCTCTGCCGGGACCTGGAACCAGTGCCCCCAGAGGTGGCGCTACCGCTACATACAGAAGCTCCCCGACCCGCCGGGTGAACCGGCCCTGCTGGGAACGTTCGCCCACCGCGTGCTGGAACTGCTGTGTGCCGAGCCGGCGGCTGACCGTACCGTCGAACGCGCCAGGGAACTGGCTGGACAGGCGTGGCCGGAAACGGCGGACAACCCCGAGTTCCAGGCCCTCGGACTCGACGACGACGCCCAGCGGGCCTTCCGCTGGCGTGCCTGGACGGCCATCCACGGACTCTGGTCGCTTGAGGACCCCGCCGGTGTCGACGTCCGGGCCACCGAACAGAGGGTCTCGGCCGACGTGGCCGGCGTGCCGTTCTTCGGCATCGTGGACCGGTTGGACGCCGACGAGGACGGCCTGGTCATCACCGACTACAAGTCGGGTAGGACACCACGACCCCCGGAGCGGTCGAAGTCCCTGGACCAGGTCCTGCTCTACGCGGCTGCCGTTGAGGACAGCACCGGCGAGCGCCCACACCGCGCCCGGCTGCTCTACCTTGGCAGCGAGATCATCGAGACCGCCGTCACCATCGACGCGCTCGGCGCCACTACCGGCAGGTTCTCCGAATCGTGGCGTCAGGTCGGCAAGGCATGCGCCGAGGACCGGTTCGAGACCCACACCGGGCCGCTCTGCGGTTGGTGCCCGTACGTCGACCGCTGTGAGGATGGGGGACGTGAGGTGAGGCGCCGGGTGGCCGCCGGCCGGATGCGGGAGGATGCTCCCGCCAGGGTCCTGCTCGGCCTCTGACCGCCGGCGTTCAGTCGGCCCTGCGGCGTCGGCGCCACATGGCCAACACCAGGGCAAACACCGCAACCGCACCGAGCACCCCCAGCCTGTGCAGCAGGTCGGCACGTTCGTCGGTCATCTCGACCGGTGGCGCCTCGAAGGGCCTGAGTCCATCAGCTGGATCAGGCATCGGGGTCCCGTTGCCGGCCGCCGGTGCCTCACTCCCAGCCGCCGCCGGGTCCGCCTCCCGATCCGGCACGGCCTCCAGCAGGCCGTCCACCGGACTGTCCACCGATGGCGAGGGTCGGGTCCGACGAGCCTGCGGGTCATAGGTGGGCATCAGGTGGGGCTCCCCGGCATCGGCGACTTGGTTCCGGGCCGTGACCGGGATCCCGTCTGCGGGAGTCGGTCGAGCAGTACATCGAACTCGGCGGCCGCCTCGGCCGCTCCAGGGCGTCGACCCAGGGCATGAATTGGCAGTGATTGGGCAGCCGCCTCGGCGACCGCGGCTCGGAGGCGAATCGGTGGCAGGCACGTACCCGGATAGGCCTCCTCCAGCTGCTCGTTCCAGTAGCGGCCGTCACGGGTCCGGCCCAGGCGGTTCACGGCGATACCCACCACCTCCGGGCGCCCGTCGGTTCGTCGGAGTCGTATCCGCTCGACGGTCTGGAACATGCGGGCCACGCCGTCGACGGCCCACGCCCCGGGCTCGGTGACCACCAGCACCGCGTCAGCCGCGAACAGGGCGTTGACGGTGAGCAGTCCGAGCGATGGCGGGCAGTCGATCAGCACCAGCGGCCCCTCGCCACCGGTCAAGGCCCGGAGGGCCATGGCGAGACGGTCCTGGGCTCCCAACGGGTCCGTGGCGAGCTGCGGCTCCAGAACCGCCAGAGATGGCGACGACGGTACGAGATCCGGTACCGGCCCGAGGTCAGCGGGCCACCCGCTGGGTTCGACGACCGTCGCAAGGCCTCCCAGCCGTTCCTCGGTCAGGACGTGGTCGACGCCCGGACCGGGTTCGAACACCCCCAACCCCGTCGTGGCGTTCCCCTGCGGGTCCAGGTCAATGACGAGGGTCGTCACGCCACGGGCCGAGGCCGACGACGCCAGGCCCAGCACCACGGTGGTCTTACCGACCCCGCCCTTCTGGTTCACAACGGCGATCGCGACCATGCGGGCAACATAACCCACCGCAACCGGGCGACCGGGCCGGGCGGGACCGCCGTACGGCCCCGGCCAGCGCCACCGTGGCGACCGTTACGCTGCGCTGGTGCCCGAGCTCCCTGAGGTCGAGATGGTACGCCGCCAGCTCGAACCCCTGGTGTCCGGCGTGGAGATCCTGGGCGGCTGGTCCCATCCGTCCGAGAAGTTCGCCTCGGCGCCGGAAGCCGCCGGCCACCGCATCTCCGAGGTCTCGCGCCGGGGCAAGTACCTGCTTTTCGGCCTGGAAGGCGTGGCGAACCACCTGGGTACCGAACGCGAGCTGGTGGTCCACCTGGGAATGACCGGCTCCCTCTACGTCGACCCGACGCCGCCCGACGACGCCTATGTCCGGGCCCGGTGGCTGCTGGGCGACGGCCGGCACCTCTGGTTCCGCGACGTGCGACGGTTCGGCCGGATCGCGGTCGTGCGCCGCGGTGACCACCGGTCCCTTCCCACCCTCCGGGACCTGGGCCCCGAGCCGTTCGACCGGTCGCTGACAGGTACGACCTTCCACCGGTCGCTAGCCACCAGTCGACGACGGATCAAGACCAAGCTCCTGTCACAGCGACCGATCGCCGGCATCGGAAACATCTACGCCGACGAGGCGCTCTGGCGGTCGGGCATCCACCCCGGCGCCCGCCGGCTGGGTACGGAGCGGTCCGACCGCCTCCTCGGACACCTCCGGGACGTGCTCACCGAGGCGCTGGACAACGGCGGCACCACGTTGCGGGACTACCGCACGCCGGACCGGGGCACGGGTCGGAACCAGCACCGCCTGGACTGCTACGGGAGGGCGGGTCGACCCTGCCGGACCTGCGGCGACGTCCTCACCTCGAGGTCCATCGACCAGCGCACCGCCACCTGGTGCCCGACCTGCCAGGCCCGGTGACCGACCGTCGGGGGTGCCCCGACCGTCGGTATGCCGACCTCTACGCTCGACGCCGTGAGCCAAACCCGCCGACGCCGCATCGCGCTCCCGATCGCGGTGCTGGTGGTCGGCCTGGCGACGGTCCCTGCCGTCGCCGGTCCGTACGACGACGAGATCGCCGACCTGAGAACCGACATCGTGGGCCGGGAAGCCGAAATCGCCGACCAACGGGACCGCATCGAGGACCAGCACGACCTCATCTCCCGGTATGAGGACGACCTGGTCGGCCTGGACCAGCAGATCGTCGACACCGATGCGCTGATCGGTGCCGAGGACACCGAACTCCTGATCCTCCCCGTGCGCATGGAGCTGCTCGCCGACCGCTTCATCCACGTGCTCGCCTCCCGTACCGAGCCGGCGATGCTCCACCAGACCATGGCCATCGACGCCTACCTCAGGAACAACGAGCGCATGAACGCGGTGCTGACACAGTCCGCCCACCTGGCCGCCGACTCCCTCGACGGGGTACGCGACCGGATGCTCTACGACTCGGTGATCGAGGAGTCCCAACGCCGCCTCGACCTCATCGACGCCGAACTGCGGCTGTCGGCCGATGCGGTCCGGGGCCTACGGGTGCTCGTAGACGAAGCCGAGGAGAGACGACTCCAGGCCGTCGACGCCCGCTCCAACACCGTGGACTCGAAGCCGGCCATCCGGGTGGCGATCGGTGATGCCCGGACGGCCATCGCCGATGCCCGGACGGCGATCGGTGGGTACGAGGCGGAGATTGGTGGGTACGAGGCGGAGATCCTCCGGCTGGAACGGCTGGCGGTCGCCCGCACCTGGACCGGGGTCCAGGGCATCGACCTCGAACGCCCGGCCCTTGCCGTCAAGATCGACAACGTCACCCGGGCCCACCCCCAGTCTGGCGTAAACGTCGCCGACGTCGTCTACGAGGAGATCGTGGAGGGCGGGGTCACCCGGCTGGTCGCCGTGTTCCAGTCCACGTCGGCCGACATGGTCGGGCCGGTCCGGTCGGCCCGGACGTCCGACCCGCCACTCCTGGCCGCCTTCGACCATCCCCTCTTCGCCTACTCGGGAGCCAACAGGGGCACCCGGACGGAGCTCGCCGAATCCACGATCACCGACGTCGGCTACGACACGCTCACTGACGAGTACTGGCGGGACAGGAGCCGCCGTCCACCGCACAACCTCTACACCTCCACCGATGCACTCTGGGCGCACCACAGCGGACGCACCGCGGTCCCGCCGGCGCCGTTCATCCACCGCTACCCGGAGCAACCCCTCCACCCTTCGGCCGAGTCGGCAACCGGTGTCAGCATCGACTTCGGCCTGACCGAGGTCGACTACGACTGGAACGGCACCGGATGGGCCCGTACCCACGGCGGCAACCCGCACGTGGACGACGAGGGCGTGCGGGTGGCGCCTGCCAACGTGGTCGTGCAGTTCGTCGCCTACGGCTGGAGCAAGGCCGACTCCCGCTCTCCCGAGGCGAGGACCACCGGAACCGGCATGGCGTGGGTGTTCACCGACGGCCACGTGGTCGTGGGCGAGTGGAACCGGCCCGACGAGTCCCTCCCGGCCACCTTCTCCGCCGACGGCGAGGCGATCCGGCTCTCACCCGGCAACACCTGGGTAGCTCTGGCCAGGAAGAACACCGCCACCTGGCGGGACTGAGCCCGGGATCGCCGGATACGTTCGACGCGTCGTGTCGAACGGTTCGGCTCAGGCGGGTGCGACGAGGGCGAACACGTCGGCCGGGACCGTGCCGTCGGAGGTCACCGTCAACACCTCGATCCCTTCCCCGGTGACCAGCACCGTGTGCTCGAACTGTGCCGTCCGTCGACCATCCAGGGTCACCGCGGTCCAGTCGTCGTCCCACATCCCACACGCCGGGTCCCCGAGGGTCAGCATGGGCTCCACGGTGAACGTCATCCCCGGCTCGAGCACCGTCCAAGCACGGGGGTCGTGGTAGTGCGGAACCTGCAACCCGCTGTGGAACTCGGTGCCGATGCCGTGGCCGATGAACTCCCGCACGACTCCCAGCCCGTGTCGGTATGCGTGCCGCTCGATGGCCCGTCCGATGGCATGGACGGGCCTGCCCGGACCGGCCGCTGCGATCCCGTCGTCCATGGACACCCGGGTCTCGGCCACCAGGCGTCGATCGTGGTCCGAGACCTCGCCCACCGGGAACGTCACGGAGGTGTCACCGTGCACCCCGTCCAGGTAGATCGTGACGTCGACGTTCACGATGTCGCCGTCCGCCAGCGACCGGCTGTCCGGAATCCCGTGGCAGATCACCTCATTCACCGACGTGCAGACCGACTTCGGGTACCCGCGGTAGTTCAACGGGCTTGGGTAGCCGCCACGGGCGATGGTGGCCTCGTGGACGATCTCGTCCAGACGGTCGGTGGTGACGCCCGGCGCCACGTGGGGCCCGACCTCCAGCAGAATCTCCGCGGCGGCATGACAGGCCCGGCGCATCCGCTGGATCTCACCGGGGGTCCGGACCGACGAGGAGGTCGATGGGCCCGGATCGCCAGTGAGGGCGTAGGGCGGCCGGCCGATGGACGCCGGAACGGCACGGGTCGGACTCAGCAGCCCGGGGCGGACGGGAGGCTCCGACCGGGGAGCGAGGGGTGCCTGTCGGCGCTTCCGCTTGGCCACCGGCCGATGCTACCGGCGGCCGCAGGATGGGATAGCCAGCCGTTCGTCGGTCAGCGGAGGAACCTGCTGACGCTGTCGACCACGCAGGCCGGACGGTCGGAACCCTCGACCTCCACGGTGATCCGGATCACCGCCTGGTAGCCACCCGACACCTCGTCGACCTGGACGAGTTCGGCTCCACCCCGGACCCGGGATCCGACGACGACCGGAGACGGGAACCGGACCTTGTTCGTGCCGTAGTTGATTCCCATCGAGATGCCGTCCACGCGGACGAGGTCGGGGAGCATCTGGTTGGTCAGCGCCAACGTGAGGTAGCCGTGGGCGATGGTGGCCCCGAACGGACCGGCCGCCGCCCTCACCGGATCCACGTGGATCCACTGGTGGTCGCCTGTGGCCTCGGCGAACAGGTCGATCCGGTCCTGGTCGACCGTGATCCAGTCGCCGTACCCCAGGTGGGTACCCACGGCGCCGGGGAGTTCGTCGGGGCTTGAGAAGACGGTCGTCATCACTGTTCTCCATCTCGAATCGGCGTCGGACGATGCGTCGTCGGTCGCCATGCCGGCCGCATCCACGATGGTGGCCGACACTACGCTTCGCGTCGACCGAGTGGCCCGACGGGCTGCGCCGAGAGCGCTAACAGGAGGTGCCATGGCCGCATCCGGTGGTGTCCGGGCCATCCTCGCCGCCCTGGTCGCCAACGTCGGCATCGCCGTCGCCAAGTTCATCGGCTTCCTGGTCACCCGGTCCTCGGCGATGCTGGCCGAGAGCATCCACTCGGTCGCCGACGTCTCCAACCAGCTGCTGCTGCTCCTCGGTGGCCGCCGTGCCCGGCGGGCTCCGACGGCAACCCATCCGTTCGGATTCGGCCGGGAACGCTACTTCTGGTCGTTCGTGGTCGCCCTCGTGCTCTTCTCGGTCGGTGCCGCCTTCGCCGTGTTCGAGGGCATCCGAAAGGTCCGGGACCCACACGGGCTAGACGACGTCGGCTGGGGAGTGGCGATCCTCGTCTTCGCCATCGGGCTCGAGACCTGGTCGTTCCGTACCGCCGTGGTCGCCGCGACGCCCGAACGCGGTGACCTCACCTGGAGGCAGTTCGTGGTCAAGACCCGGAACCCGGAACTCCCGGTGATCCTCCTCGAGGACGCTGGAGCCCTGCTCGGCCTGGTGATCGCCCTGACGGCCATCGGGCTGGCTTCGGCCACCGGTGAGCCACGCTGGGACGGCGTGGGCACGATCCTGATCGGCCTCCTCCTCGGTGCCATAGCCACGGTGCTGGCACGCGAGATGAAGAGCCTCCTCGTCGGCGAGTCCGCCGGTGAGGCCGACCACTCGGCCATCGTCGAGGCCATCACCACCACCCCCCAGGTGGTCTCGCTGGTCCACCTCCGGACCCAGCACCTCGGCCCCGACGAGATCCTCGTCGGGGCGAGGGTGGCCTTCGACCCCGACCTCGACACGGCGGGCGTCGCCGCCGCCGTGGACGTCGTGGAGGAACGCGTCCGGCGGGCCGTTCCGACGGCCCGACCCATCTACGTCGAACCGGCGGATCCGACATGACCGGCACTGCCGACGATCCCCTCCGGGTTCCCGCCGAACCGACGAACGGCCGGTACCGGGACGGGCGCACGGCACGAAGGCTGCTCGGCGCCGTCGTCGTCGCAGCCTCCTGGGCGGCCTTCGACACCATCCTGGGGGCCCGTCGGATCTACAGGGCAATGGTCTCGAACCGTCGATCCCGAGCCCGGTCGATCCAACGGGCGTTTCCTATCGAGACCGGAGACACGGTCATGCTGGGCGACAGCATCACCGCCGAGGGGGACTGGTCCGCAGCCCTTCCCGATCTCCGGATCCGCAACCGTGGCATCGGTTCGGACACCTCGGCCGACGTTCTTGAACGCCTGGACGACTCGCTGACCGGCCCACCCGGGCTGCTGCTCCTCATGATCGGCACGAACGACCTGGAGTTCGGGGTGGCCCACGCCCAGACGGTCCGCAACGTGTGCCTGATCCTGGACCGGGTGTCGGCGGCAGCCCCCGACACCCGGGTGGTGGTCCACGCGGCCCTCCCCCGACGCGACCGCTACCACCCCCTGGTGGCACCGCTGAACGCCGCCCTGGCCCGGGTGTGTGGCGAACGGGACCTCGAGTTCCTCGACCTGACCGTGCACTTCGCCGATGCCGATGGCATGTTCGACACGACCATGACCGATGACGGACTGCACCCCAACGGCCAGGGCCACCGACGGTGGGCCGACCTGTTGCGCCCAGTACTCGAGTCGTGAGAGCGGACCCGTAGAGCAGCCGACCGGAGGTCCCGGCGGACCGGGCCGGCTCAGGCCACGGAGGCCCCGAGCACGCCACCGATGGCGTAGGTCGCCATGCAGGCGCCTCCGGCCACCAGCAGCTGTCGGACCACCGTTCGGACGACGGAGCGTTCGGTCAACCTGGCCAGCAGGCCTCCCACCAGGGCGGCGGCGCCCACTCCGGACACCGCCGATGCCCACACTGCGCCGGTCCCCGATCCGACTAGCCACGGGACCAGCGGCACGAAGGCACCGACGGCGAATGCCAGGAAGCTGGCCGTCGCCGCCGCCACCGGGTTCCCCAACTGGCTGGGATCCACGCCCAGTTCCTCCCGGGCATGGACCTCCAGGGCCACCTCCGGGTCCGACATGAGCTCCGCGGCCACCCGTCCCGCCTGCTCGGGGTCGAGCCCACGCTCCACGTAGATGGCGGCCAGCTCGGCCTCCTCGGCCTCCGGGTTCTCGGCGATCGAGATCCGCTCGATCTCCAGCTCTCGCTCCACCAACTCCGCCTGGGCCTTCAACGACACGTACTCGCCGGCAGCCATCGAGATGGCACCGGCCAGCAGGCCCGATACGCCGGCCAGGCGGACGAATGACGGATCGGTGCTGGCACCGGCTATGCCGAGGATGAGTGCCACGTTGGATACCAGCCCGTCGCTGATCCCGAACACCGCAGCCCGGGCGGTCCCTCCCTGGACGTCCCTGTGCCTGTGCACCATCGATGCAGCCATGGCACGACGGTAGCCCGACCGGCCAGGTCGATCGGCCCTGGTCAGGAGGTGCGACCAGCCACGTTCACGAGGATCCACCGACGGGCGCCGGGTCGTCGCACGGGTCCACCTCGTAGAGCGGGTCCAACCGCCAGGGGCCGTCCTCCCATCCCGCCTCTGGCTCCAGACCGGCGTCACCCAGAATCGCCGCGGCGGCGAGGCCGGCCGCCACCTCGGTGCCCTCCCGGCAAAGGTGGACGCCGTCGACCTTGCGGATCGGCCATGCCACGCCGAGGCGATCCACGTGGTCCACGTACCGGCCCTCGGCGTCGGTGAAGCCGGGGGTCAGATCGACCACCGACATGCGGTCGTCGCCGGCCGCCAGAGCGACCAGCAGCCGGTTCAATCGCCCTGTGTGCCCGGGATCCGGTGACGGCAGCATCGTCAGCCAGTAGACGTGCGCCCCATCCGCGGCCAGCACGTCGAGCGCCACCCCCACGAGAAAGGAGTACTGGGCCTCCCAGTCCGGATCCTCCGGCCTGGGGAGGCGTCTCTCGCCGCCGTACACGGCCTGGACGTCCCAGATCCCGGCCTGGAGCACCACTGCCTCGGGCCGGACCTCGTCGAGGAACGGCGGCCATACCTCCCACCAGTGGAAGATCGGCCACTGGCTGAGGCCGAAGCCCATCTGCGTCCGATTGGCGGACACGACCAGGCCGGTGTGTTGCAGCGCGGCGGTCAGGCCCGGCTCGATCTCATAGGTGACGCTGTCACCCAGCACCATCACCCGCAGGGGCTCCAGGGCGGTGGGACTTCGCAGGATCCTGGCCGGTGGGACGGTTGTGGCCGTGGGCGGGACCGTCGTCGTGGCCGTGGCCTCGACGGTCGTGGGCGAGACAGTCGTCGTGGGCGGGTCCGTCGTAACGGTGGCCGGACCGGAGGCCGACTCGACGCCGGTCGATGGCTCCAAGGCGGTCGACGTGCCACCGGGCACGGTGCCTACCGGCACTGGAACCGTCGCGGCTCCACACGCCGCCACCAGCAACAGGGTCGCCGTCCATCCCGCCATCCATGCGGTGGTCCCTCGGCCCACACCCGCCATGGCTGCCGGAGCCGACGGGTCCTTGCTCCGACGTGCGTTTCCCATCTGAACTCAGGGACCCGACCGGGTGGTCAGCCAGGCACCCCCGACCAGGACCAGCGCTCCGGACACCTGCAGGGCGCCAAGGGTCTCGCCCAGGACGGTCACGCCCAAGACGGCGGCCACCACCGGGACCACGTAGGTCACCGCGGACATCCGCACCGGTCCGACCCGCCCGATGAGCGAGGCCGCGGCCACGTACGCGATGCCGGTGCCGCCCACCCCCACGGCCAGGTTGGCCGCCACGGCCGACCAGGCGAAGCCGGAGCCAGCCAGGCCGACAAGGCCCCATGGCGTGGTCGCCAGGCTGGCCACCACCAGCACCCGCAGGAGCACGGCGGGCGAGCCATACCGTCGTTGGAGAGGTCCGGCGATGTTGGCGGCGACCCCGTAGCAGGACACGGCCAGGATGACCAGAAGGACCCCTACGGCGCTGGTGTCGCCCACGGAGGCCGTAGGGATGCCGATCATGAGGAGTCCGACGATGCCGACCGCCACACCCACCACCTGCACCCGATGGGTGGCCACGCCGAAGAGGGTCGCGCCGGCGATCAGGGTCGTTACCGGCATGCCGCTGTTCATCATCCCGGCGATCGATGAGTCGATCCACGTCTGGGCCAACGGGAACATGCTGAGGGGTACAGCCATCCACAGGAGGCCCAGGAGGAACAGCCTGGGATTGTCGGACCGGTCCACGGGGCGCCGCGCCGACGGCACCCCGGCCATGAACGCCAGGCCCAGGAGGGGCCGCAGCCATGCCACCAGGCCGGGGTGCTCGGCATCCAGGGCGATGTCCATGAACAGGAAGGAGGAACCCCAGATCCCCGCCGCCGTCACCAGGAGCAACCAGTCGAACGGTGCCATCGGGCGCTGCTCAAACGATGGCGCGTCCGGTGGGGTCATCGGCTCGGGCATCGCCGCACGCTACCGGCGACCCACCGGTCGGACGGATCCAGCCCATGACAGGTCCGTCCCGATTGGGGACAGGGCCCGGGCCGTCCCTAGTTTCAGCACCGCTGTTCCGATCCCGCTCCTGGCACCGCCCGACCAAATCCGAGGAAGCCGTGTCATCCATCTCCGAAGCCGACGTTCGTTCCAGGATCGACCGACTCCTCGAGGCCGACCCATCCGACCGCCGGGGCTTCCTGGGTGCCCAGTTCGACCTGGGCCTGGCCTGGGTCCACTTCCCCGAGAACTGCGGTGGTCTGGGCGCAGACCGGGA
Organism: Acidimicrobiales bacterium; assembly: GCA_022452145.1. Taxonomy (NCBI): domain Bacteria; kingdom Bacillati; phylum Actinomycetota; class Acidimicrobiia; order Acidimicrobiales; species Acidimicrobiales bacterium. The sequence goes on from JAKURY010000016.1 coordinate 34,871, forward strand.
GTTCCAGCGCCTGGTCCACGACGCCGTCGTGTCCGCGGACGGACCACACCCCTCCCATGACATCGGCTACGGAATGGCCGCCCCGACCATCGTGGCCTCGGGGACCGACGGGCAGAAGGCCCGATGGCTGCGACCGCTCTTCACCGGCGAGGAGGTCTGGTGCCAGCTCTTCTCCGAGCCGGGAGCCGGATCGGACGTGGCAGGGCTGTCCTGCCGAGCCGTGCGGGACGGCGACGAGTGGGTGGTGAACGGCCAGAAGGTATGGACGAGCAACGCCCACCTGGCCCGCTGGGGCCTGCTGGTCACCCGGACCGACCCCGACGCCCCCAAGCACAGGGGCCTGACCTACTTCGGTATCGACCTGGACCAGCCCGGGGTGGAGATTCGACCGCTGCGCCAGATGACGGGCCAGGCGGAGTTCAACGAGATCTACCTGACCGATGCCCGGGTGTCGGAAGCCGACCGCATGGGCGACGTCGGCGACGGTTGGAGGGTGGCTCTGACGACGCTCATGAACGAGAGGGTGGCGATCGGCGGGGGCACCCGGGAGACCGGGAAGACGACCGTGGACTGGATGCTGGAGGCCTGGAACGACCATGGCCACGACGATCCTGCCCGACGGGACGAGATGATGAGGTTGTGGGTGCGCAGCGAGGTGCTCCGCCTCAACAACCTCAGGGCCGAGGAGGCCCGGACCACCGGCACACCGGGCCCCGAGGGATCGATCGGCAAGGTCCTATCGGCAGAGTTCAACAAGGACGCCTTCGCCTTCGCCTTGGGCCTTACCGGCATGGATGGAACCCTGTTCGACGGCGGCTACGAACTGGACCGGACCCGGCCCATCCTGGACTACGAGACGCTGGCCGAGTACTTCCTGCGGGTGCGTGCCAACTCCATCGAGGGTGGGACAACCGAGGTGATGCGCAACATCCTCGGCGAGCGAGTGCTCGGCCTTCCTGGTGACGTCCGCGTGGACAAGGACCTGGCCTGGAAGGACGTTCCCAGGAGCTGATGCCCGACGCCGGGACGACGGGCGGTAAGCGGGCCCACTCAGTCCCCGGTGGGAAAGAGCGCCCTCAGGAGGACCACCGCCACGCCGGCGCCGACGACCTGCACGACTACGAACATCGGTGCACACGTCGGGTCGATCCCGGTGAAGGTGTCCGAGAGGGTGCGTCCGACGGTCACCGCCGGGTTTGCGAAGCCGGTCGACGACGTGAAGTAGTAGGCCCCGCCTATGTAGGCGCCGACCGCATAGGGCAGGTGGCTCGTCCGGGTCGTGCGCACCAGGCTGAACACGACAAGCAACAGACCGACGGTGGCCACCACCTCGGCCAGCCACAGGTGCCAGCCCGACCGGTCGGTGGTCGACAAGCCGACGGCGGGCAGATCGAACATCAGGTTGGCCAGGATCGTGCCGCAACACGCCCCGACCAGCTGTGCGACGACCATCGGTGCCACGTCGCGACCGGCCCGGTGGCCCAGCGCCCAGGCGCCGAGCGTGATCGCCGGGTTGAAGTCGGCCGAGATGGTCCCGAAGATCGAGATGATCGCCACGAGGACGGCGGCCGTCGCCGCGGCGTTCTGGAACAACTGGAGGCCCGTGTCGCCGGGGTTCAGCCGGGCGGCCATGATCCCCGAGCCGACCACGCCGATCAGCAGGAACATGGTGCCGACCGCCTCGGCCAGGAGCAGGCGGGACCTAACGGGGTTCGTCACTGACCCGAGGATAGGTACCCATGACACGCAGCAGGGGCGGGGCTCAAGCGAACAGGTCCGGGTGGCGGTCCTCTGCCATCCTCCGTAGGCCGGTGCGCCAGTCCACTGCGCACGCTCCCACGAGCGCCATCTTCCGGGTGGTGTCGACGGCCCGGCTGGACACCCCGTCCGAGGTCGGCGCCACCTCGAGCTCCAGGCCGGTCAGTCCGGCGAGGTGGCCCAGGTAGGTTCGGGTCTCCACCGCCTCGTCGCCCGACCAGTTGACGATGGTGGCAGGAACCTCGGCGATGCCGAGCATGGTGGGTACCTGGGCGTCGATGTCGTCCTGGTGGATCAGGTTGAACCACGCCGGCCGGTCGTGGATCGGGATCGGCATGCCGGCCCTCATCATGTCCAGCTGGTAGGCGGGCAGGCCGCCGTTCGGACCGTACGACATGTTCATCCGGGCGATGGTCGTGGGCAGGCCGAGCATCCGTGCCATGGAGCGGGCCACCGCCTCCTGGGAGTTCTTGGCGATCCCGTACGTCGGGGCGAACGACTGCTCGTGCCCACCCAGCGGGTCGCCTTCCGCGAGCCGATATTCGGGGTCGTCCACGTCCCGGTAGACGGCGCTGCTGGACATCACCAGCACCGATCGGGCATTGGAGAACCTCTGCATGAGCAGGCCGGTCCCCTCGGCGTTGACCGCCAGCGCCCGGTCGTAGTCGTCGCCGATGATGAACGCCGCCAGGTGGACCACGTGGTCGAACCGGTCGGGAAGGCCTGACCAGTCGGGTTCGGCGAGGTCTACGACCACCGTGCGACAGCCGGTGGCCTCGACCCGCTCCCGGGAGCCCTCGCCCGAGAATCGGGCGATCCCCCAAACCTCGTTGTCGGAGGCCAGCGACCGGACGATCGGGAACGCGATCTGGCCGGCCGGACCTGTGACGAGGATGCGTCGGTCGGTCAGCGGTTCGTCGGCCATGGCCGACGAACCTAGGCGTCGGTGTGGAGGATCCCGAAGACCAGCGAGTCGACGAGGGCCTGCCAGGAGGCCTCGATGATGTTCTCCGAGACGCCGATAGTGGTCCAGGTCTGCTCACCGTTGGTGGTGTCTATGAGCACCCTGGTCACCGCTCCGGTCCCCTGGCGGGTCTCCAGCACCCGGACCTTGAAGTCGGTCAGGTGCAGCCTCTCCAGTTGCGGGAAGCTGTCGTCCAGGGCCTTGCGGAGGGCGGCGTCCAGGGCGTTGACCGGGCCGTTGCCCTCACCTGTGGCTACCATGCGCTCGCCGTCCAGCTGGAGCTTGACGGTTGCCTCCGTCTCGACCTCCACCGCCACGTCATTCCAGGCCCGGCTCCCGCTACCCGACCGGTGGCCGACGTTGACCGAGAATGACTCCAGGACGAAGTAGTCGTGCGACCAACCCGAGGCGGCACGCATCAGGAGCTCCAGGGAGGCATCTGCCGCCTCGAAGTGGTAGCCGGCGTACTCGAGTTCCTTCAGGGTCTCCACGATCTCGCCGAGTACCTCGCCGTCAAGCTCGATACCCAGCTGTTCCGCCTTCAGAGCGATGGTCGAGCGGCCTGACATCTCCGACACCAGGAAGCGGGTGCCGTTGCCCACCAGGCCCGGGTCGATGTGCTCATAGGCGTCGCTCCGGCGGGCGATGGCGCTGGTGTGCAGGCCGGCCTTGTGGGCGAACGCCGTGGTGCCGACGTAGGGCTGCTGGGGATCGACGGTGAAGTTGACCAGCTCGGCCACATGGTGGGCCACCGATGTCAGTTCGGCCATCCGACCCTCGGGCAGCGTCTCCACGCCCATCTTGAGGCTGAGGTTGGCGATGATCGGCACCAGGTCGCAGTTGCCCACCCGTTCCCCGTAGCCGTTGATGGTTCCCTGCACCTGGGTGGCTCCGCCGGCCACCCCGGCCAGGGCGTTGGCCACCCCGCAGCCGGTGTCGTTGTGGAGGTGCACGCCTACAGCGCAGTCCACGGCGTCTACAACGGCGCGGACCATGGCCTCGACCTGGTCCGGCAGCGACCCGCCGTTGGTGTCGCACAGCACCAGGCAGTCGGCACCCGCCTCGGCCGCTCCCCGCAGTACCCGTAGCGAGAACTCCGGGTCGTCGCGGTACCCGTCGAAGAAGTGCTCGGCATCGAAGAACACCTTGCGGCCCCGAGACTTCAGGTACGTGACGGAGTCGGCCACCATGGCCACGCCCTCGTCGAGGCTGGTTCGCAGCGCCTCGGTCACGTGGTACGCCGAGGCCTTCCCGACTATGCAGACCACGTCGGTCTCCGCCGCCAGCAGGTTGGCCAGGGTCGGGTCCTCGGCGGCATCACCGTTCACCCTGCGGGTCGACCCGAAGGCCACCAGCTGGGAGCGTTCCAGGGCCAGCTCGCTCCTGGCCCTGGCGAAGAACTCCTCGTCCTTGGGGTTGGCACCCGGCCAGCCGCCCTCGATGTAGTGCACGCCGAGGCGGTCCAGCTGCTCTGCGATGCGCAACTTGTCCGCGACGGTGAGCGAGATGCCCTCCAGTTGGGCGCCGTCGCGCAGCGTCGTGTCGTAGATCTCGACCGCCGCCGGGAGCACGACGGACCGGTCCGCCGACTCAGGCGTCGACATGGTCGTTCCATTCCGAGTACTCGGGGCGCTGACCACGAACCGCCTGGAAGAAGACCTCCTGGACCTGCCGGGTGATCGGGCCGGGATCACCGATGACGCGGTCGTCGACGGAACGGATCGGCACCACCTCGGCCGCTGTGCCGGATAGGAAGGCCTCGTCGGCCGTGTATAGGTCGCTGCGGAGGAGGTTTCCCTGGACGTAGGGGATCCCGAGGTCCCCTGCGATGCGCCGGACGCAGTCCTGTGTGATGCCCGCCAGGGCACCGGCGCTTGTCGGCGGCGTCACGATGGTTCCGTCACGGACCACGAACAGGTTCTCACCGGTGCACTCCGAGACGTGGCCCTGTGGCGACAGGAGGATGGCCTCGTCGTAGCCGGCCTTCACGGCCTGCACCTTGGCCATCTGGGAGTTGATGTAGTGGCCGCATCCCTTGGCCGCCGGCGGCATGGCGTTCGGGTCGTGGCGCTGCCAGGACGAGATCATCATGTCGACGCCAGTGGTCAGGCCCTCGTCGCCGAGATAGGTCCCCCACGGCCAGGTCGCGATCGACACGTCGACCTTGCAGGGCAGCGGGTTGAGGCCCATCTCGCCGTAGCCGAGGTACACCAGCGGGCGGATGTAGCAGGAGAGGTGTCCGTTCACCCCGACGGTGTCCCTTGTCGCCGTGACCAGCTCGTCGACCGAGTACGGAATATCCAGGAAGAGGATCTTGGATGAACGGAAGAGCCGTTCTATGTGGTCGCGGAGCCGGAACACGGCCGGGCCGCGGTCGGTCTCGTACGCGCGTATGCCCTCAAACACGCCGTTGCCGTAGTGCAGCGTATGGGTCAGCACGTGGATCGTGGCGTCGTCCCAGTCGACGAGCTCGCCGTTCATCCAGATCTTGGAGGACTTCTCGATCGGCATCTCGGTTCCTTCGGTTCTGTCTCGGGTCGTTCTTCTCAGGTTGTCAGGTCTCGTGTCGGCGGTCGGCCCGGGACACCAGGGCGGCGACGGCATCCCCGATGGCCGTGGTCCCCTCGATGTCTGTGGACGGATCGGCACAGGCCGCCTCGATGCGCGCCGCTGCTTCGGGCTCCCCGAGGAAATCCAGCATCATGGCCCCGGAGAGGATGGCCGCCTTCGGGTTGGCGAGCCCGAGGCCGGCGATGTCAGGCGCCGAGCCGTGGACCGGTTCGAACATCGACGGGCCGGTGCGGTCCGGGTTCAGGTTGGCCGACGAGGCCAACCCGATGCCACCGGAGATGGCCCCGCCCAGGTCGGTGAGGATGTCGCCGAACAGGTTGTCGGTGACGATGACGTCGTACTGCTGGGGTGACTGCACGAAGTAGATGCAGGCCGCATCGACGTGGTTGTAGGCCGTCTCCACCTCGGGGTACTCGGCGGCCACCTCGTTGAAGGTCCGTTCCCAGAGGTCGCCGGCGAACGTCAGCACGTTGGTCTTGTGTACCAGGGTGAGGTGCCGACGACTGGTCATGGCCAGGTCGAACGAGTACCGGATGACCCGCTCGACGCCGTGTCGGGTGTTGACCGAGCCCTGGGTGGCGATCTCGTGGGGGGTGCCACGACGTAGGAAGCCGCCCTCGCCGGCGTACGTCCCCTCGGTGTTCTCGCGCACGACCCGGAAGTCGATGCCGTCGGTCGGATGCGCGAACGGCCGGAGGTTGACGTAGAGGTCGAGGGCGAATCGCATCTTGAGGAGCAGGCCGCGCTCGATGACACCAGGAGGCACCTCGGGGGTCCCGACGGCGCCAAGGTAGAGGGCGTCCAGGGAGCGCCACTCCTCGATGGTCTCGTCCGGCAGCACGGTGCCGTCACGTCCGTAGCGAGCGCCACCCAGGTCGTATCCGACCGTCTCGAGCTCGACCCCCGCCGCGCCGATCACCTTCAGGCCCTCGGCGATGACATCGGGCCCGATGCCGTCGCCGCCGATGATGCCTATGCGGTGGGTCACGACTGGATTCTCCTGATGGGGATGGGAACGAAAAAACCGTCCACCGAGGTGGACGGTCGGGGCGCACACCTGAGGTGGTGTGCGCTAGCCAATGATGATCACCTGCGGTCGGAAGGTCACGTAGCGAAGTGTACCAAGCACCCCCGGGGCCCAATCAACCGGGTTGTGCGTCGGGCCGACGGTCGGTCCACCGGGCGCTCTGGCTACCCTCTCGGCATGGCCGAAGCACAGCAGCTCTCCCAGGAGGCCCACAACCGGCTCGTTGCCGAGTTCCAGGACCTCACGACACGTGGACGCATCGACATCGCCCGCAAGATCGAGACGGCCCGCGAGCTCGGCGACCTCTCCGAGAACGGCGACTACCACGCCGCCAAGGAGGAGCAGGGCAAGATGGAGGGCCGGATAATGCAGCTAGAGAGCATCCTGGAGAACTCCGAGATCGTCGAGATTGCCACCGGCACCGTCGACCTGGTGGCACCGGGAACCGTGGTGGCCATCGTCTTCGAGGGTGACGACGAACCGGAGCGCATGCTGGTCGGCTCCATCGAGGAGAAGCGCGACGACGTGGGCGTCGTGTCGCCGGGTTCACCCCTGGGCGAGGCCCTGCTGGGCGCGGCGGTCGGCGACACGGTCTCCTTCGAGGCGCCCGGGGGCACCCTGGCCGTCGAGGTCGTGGCCATAGAACGGTGATGATCGACGCGCCCCCATGGCGTGAGGTCCACCTGCCGGGCCTCGGCAAGATGCACATCAGGGACTCAGGCCCGCCCGAGGGCGACCCGGACGCCCCCACCGTCCTGCTCCTCCATGGTTGGACGGTCAGCGCCGACCTGAACTGGTGCCGAACTTACGGGCCCCTGGCCCGGCGCGCCCGGGTGGTCGCCTGGGACCAGCGCGGGCATGGTTCCGGCGGCCTCCGTACCCGGGGACGCATGCGCATCGAGTCGCTGGCCGACGACGCCGCTGCCGTGGTCAGGGTCCTGGACCTCGACCGGGCGACCGTCGTCGGCTATTCGATGGGTGGGGCGGTCGCCCAGGCGATGTGGCACCGTCACCGGGACCTGGTGGACGGCCTGGTCCTATGCGCCACGGCCATGGCGTTCGGCCTCACGGCGACGGAGCGACGGGACTTCGCCGTGATGGGGGCATCGTCGCTGCCGGCCCGCCTGCTGTCCGCCATGGGACACGAGGAGCGCTGCTGGCGGGCGGCCAGGCGTGCCAGCGAACGCCAGGCCGGCGGGTCGATGGGCACAGGCGATGCCGAGTTCGACGGTTGGGCATGGGACGAGACGCGGGCCGGATCACTGGACCGGGTGCTGCGGACGGCCTGGAACCTCGGCCGGTTCGACGCCAGCAGCTGGATCCATGAGGTGGACGTGCCGCACGCCGTCGTGGTCTGCGGTGACGACGACGTCGTTCCGACGGCACGACAACGCCAGCTGGCCCACGCCCTTCCGGATGCGGCGATCGTGGAGATCGACGCAGACCATGCGGCCTGTGTCATCAGGCCCGACCTGTTCATTCCTGCGCTGTGCAGCGCCCTCGACTCGGTGTGCCGGCCGGTGCTCCGATGACCGACGGGTCGCCGCCACATTCAGCCGGTCCATCGATGCCGACGTGGTGGCGGGTGCTCTTCCTTACCGGAGCGGTGCTGCTGGCCGCCGGCCTGGTGGCAACCCTGTGGGTCACCGACGATCGGGGTCCGGTACCGGTCAGCGGCAGCGGCGCCGACAGCGGCGACTGAACCGGACGCTCAGCCGAATCGGCGCCGGCAGCCGTCGCCCGCCCACATCAGGAGGATTCTTCCCGTATCCGAGGTCTTGCCCACCGCTCCGAGGATGCCGTAGCCCAGAAGCGGCTCCGTGTCGAACCAGCCGGCCGGGTCCTGATCCGAAGGCTGCTCCAGCGTCAGCTGGTCTCCATGCGCAGCCAGAAGGTCGGCCACCGTGGAGCCGATACCTATGCGCTCCAGCGTCCAGAGCGACGTCGTGGTCGAGTCCTCACCGGTCAGGTACCACTGGGCCAGGAGCGTAGGACCGCCGGCCGCCCCGCGGCTCAGGACCACCTCCAGATCACCCCATCCGAGACGTCGGACCTCCGGCGGAGTGCAGCGGGCATCGGCTCCCCATCCGGGGTCGCCCACCGGCTCGCCCAGCACCGTGGTCAGGTCGGCCAGGGCGGCTTCGCCGTCGTCGCCGAAGGCCCACAGTCGCTCGGTGTCCGTGGTGGCATCCAGGGTGAAGCCGACGCCCGACAGCGTCACCGTGCCCAGCCGGGGCGGCGAGGTGGTCGTGGAGGGCGTGCCGTCCCCGGGTTCACCCCCGCCGGGTTGTTCCTCCGCCGCCGGTTCCTCCGAGGGAGCCGGGGCCGGGCGAAGGACCTCGCCGCTCACCGGGTCCACAGCCACCAGCGGCTCCTCGCCGGTCACCGGGTCCACGGCCACCAGCGGTTCCTCGCTGGTCGGCGGGGCGATGGTGGTCGGGGCCGGGGAGGTCGTGGACACCACCATGGTGGTGGGCGCCGGGGTCAGCGTGGTGGTGGGCGCCTCGACGACCGGAGCCTGCGGGGCGGTCGTCGCCACGACGGTGGGTGGTGGTGCAATGGGGCGGTCATCGCCCCGGAGGATCAGGAGGGCGGCGAACGCCCCCAACACCAGGACGGCCAGGACGAACAGGAACGAGGTGGGCAGTCCACGGCGGCGGCCCGACCTCGGTTCGTCGTCCTCGAAGACGGTCCGGGGACCGACCGCCACCACCGACGGAGCGGAAGGGAGGCGATCGGGACGCGACGCGTCGACGCCCAGGTCCTCGCGGGTGACGATCGGCTTCGGGCCGGTCGGCGCATCGCCGCTGCGGTGCCAGAACAGCCCACCGAGTGCCGGAGCCAACGAGCGGTCGATCCCGGCCGGCCCATGGGCGGCCAGAGCGGCTACCGCACGAAGCTCGTCCAGCACGACCGGTACCGGTACCCGGGCCCGGCTGGCGGCCTCACCTAGCGTGGCATCGTCGGCTCCCACGTCCGGCCTCACGACGATCAGCTCGTCGGGCACTGCGTCCACAACACGGACGCACCGGGCCTGTGCAGTGGTCAGGATGCGCACCAGCCCGGGCCCGTCTGTCGGCGCGGGGGCTGGGAGGTCGGCCCGACCGTCGCCCAGAGCCAGGACGTCGATCCGGCCCCCGACGGAGACCGCGGCGTGGACCGAGGCGCCTCCTATGTGCAGTGCGAGGACGGTCGTCATCTGGGGAATCGGTCGATCCGGTGGGTGGCTGGCGTCAACGGCGACCCTACGACCTCCGCGGTCCTGCGGACTGCCATCACAGGTCCATCGACGAGACGGATGTGCTCATGGCGTGGCATCATTCCGGGCGATGGACCTGCGCCAGCTGAACCACCTCATAGCGGTCGCCGAGCACCGGAGTTTCTCGGCCGCCGCGCGGGCCCTCCACACCGTGCAGTCGAACGTCTCGACACACGTCGCCAAGCTCGAGAAGGAGCTCGGAGCGGTGTTGGTCGACCGGCACACAATGCAACCCACCTCCGAGGGTCATGCCGTCCTGGACCGGGCCCGTCGGATCCGTACCGAGCTCCAGGCAATCAGCGACGACATCGTCTCGATGCGCCACGAGGTGGCCGGAGAGGTCCGGATCGGGTGCATCGGCACGACCGGCCGCTGGATGGCCACACCGCTGTTAAGGCGGCTCGAGGAGCGCCACCCTGCCCTCCACCCCGTCCTCGTGGACGCCACGACGACATCGCTCACCCCGAGGGTGCTGAACGGCGACCTGGACATGGCCATCGTGAACACGCCCGTGGTGGAGGCCGGCCTCGAGTCCGAACCCCTCTTCGACGAGGAGCGGATCATCGTCGCGCCCGAGGGCCATCCGCTGGCCGGGCAGGGCACCATCAGCATCGAACAACTGGCCGGGCATGCCGTCATGCTCACCCCACGGGGTACCACGTTCCGCGACGCCATAGACCAGGAGTTGGCGGCATCGGGGGTGCGCCTGACAGCAGCGGCAGAGGTGGACGGGCTCCGCCTCCTGGCCTCGCTGGCCTACCAGGGCTACGCCCCCGCCCTGCTCCCGGCCAGCGCCGTGTCCGGCTATCCCGCGGGCGGCTGGTCACTCGTCCACGTCGAGGGGCTAGCCCGTCGATCAGTGGGACTGGTCCGCAACCGGCGTACCACCCCGTCCATGCCGACCAGGGCGGCCACCGACGTCATCCTCGACGTGATCCGTGAGATAGCCCCGCACCAGCCCGGAATCCATGTCACGCTGGATGGGTGAGCGGAGTGCCTGACCTCGAACTCCGTAGCCGGACCGGCGGGTCGGTGGCCTTCGCCGTGCGGGACCTCGGGGGCCGCAGTGTTGTGGTGGTCGACATTGCCGGCGAGGACCGCGGCGCGCTGCGACCCGCCGACGGCGAGAATCTGGCGATCGCCGCCCGCACCGCCCGGGACCAGCGCCTTCCCCTGGTCTGCTTCGTCGAGTCCAGCGGTGCCGCCATCGACGAGGGGGTGGGCGCCGTCCACGGCTGGGGCACGGCGGCCCGGGAGTTCGTGGCCTGTTCCGGTGTGGTGCCGACCATCTTCTGCGTGACCGGCCCCACGGTCTCGGGGCCGGCGCTGCTGCTGGGCCTGGCCGACCTGGTGGTCATGATCACCGACACCTACGCCTTCGTGAGCGGCACCCACATGGTCCGCCAGTTCACCGGCGAGGAACTCTCCAACGAGGGCCTCGGCGGGGCTTCGATGCACGAGCGCACCTCCGGGGTCGCCCACTTCACGGCGGCCGACCGGGCCGAGGCCGAGGACCTGATCTCCGAGCTGCTCTCGTTCCTCCCCGACCACACCGACCAGGTCCCGACCGGCTGGCCGTGCTCCGATCCCGTGGACCGTCCGACGCCCGAGGCCGGCGACCTGATACCCGAGACGCCTACCGGCAGCTACGACGTCCGCGACGTCCTGGCCTGCGTGGTGGACGACGGACACCTGCTCGAGCCACGGGCCCAGTGGGCACCCAACCTGGTGACAGCCTTCGCCTCCATCGGTGGCCGACCGGTCGGGCTGGTGGCCAACCAACCCCAGTCGGTGGCCGGCACGCTCGACATCGCGGCGTCGCAGAAGGGTGGCCGGTTCGTGTCCTTCTGCGATGCCTTCAACCTGCCCCTGGTCACCTTCGTGGACACCTCGGGCTTCTACCCGGGAAAGGACCTGGAGTGGCGGGGCATGATCCGCTACGGCGCCCAGATGGCGTTCGCCTACGCCCGGGCCACCGTCCCCCGGGTCTGCCTGACGCTTCGCAAGTCCTACGGTGGCGCCTACATCGTCATGGACTCCCGCTACATGGGCAACGACCTCATGCTCGCCTGGCCGACGGCGGAGATCGCGGTCATGGGGGCCAAGGGCGCCGTGGAGATACTCCACCGGCAGGCGGACGAGGCGGAGCGGGAAGACCTGGTCGCCGCCTACGAGGAACGCCTCCTGAATCCCTACATCGCAGCCGAGCGCGGCTCCGTGGACCGGGTCATCGAGCCGGCCGACACCCGCTCGGAGCTGGCAGCCGCCCTGGACGTCCTGTCAGGGAAGCGGGAGCGCCTGCCGCGCCGACGGCACGACAACACACCCCTCTGAGCCGAGCGCCGACCTCGACACAGGTCAGCGATTCTTTTGGCGAGAAATCAGCCTGAGCATCCGGCAGAGCGCGCAGGTTCTACAAATTTAACAGTTCTTTGAATACTCCCGACGGCGACAGGTGGACCTCCTGCCCGGTACCTTCGTAGACAGAACGAGGATTCGGACGTCGACGAGGACCCCCGAACCGACCGCAGCCGCCGGCCCGACCCACGGGCGCAGGCCGGCACGATCAGGCAGGAGGGATGGCACCGTGGCCGACAGCATCATGATCACCGACAACCGGACCGGCGAGACCATCGAGATCCCCCTCGTCGACGGCACAGTGTCGGCCAAGGCCTGGAGCTCGCTGCTCCCCGGCATCTGGTTCGATGACCCGTCGTTCAGCGCCACCTCGGGTGCCGACAGCGCCATCACCTACCTGGATGGCGAGGCCGGCCTGCTGCGCTACCGCGGCTACCCGATCGAACAGCTGGCCGAGCGGGCCACCTTCCTCGAGGTGGCCCACCTCCTGGTCCGAGACGAGCTCCCGGATGCTCCCAAGTTGAAGGCATGGCAGGAGGAGATCGCCGAAGCCGCCCCCATCCACGAGAACTTCCACAAGCGGATCCTCGAGGGCTTCCGGGACGACGCCCACGCCATGGGCGTCCTCGTCTCGTCGATCGCAGCCATGTCGACCTTCTGGCCGGCCAGCAAGGACATCGAGAACCCGGACCAGCGCCGCGACGAGATCGTCCGCCTCATCGCCAAGATGCCGACGTTGGCGGCAAGCGCCCACCGCCGCAGCGTCGGGTTGCCGTACGTCTTCCCCGACCCGGAACTCGACTACACGTCGAACTTCCTCTCCATGATGTTCAAGATGGGCGACTCGCCCTACGAGATCGACCCGGTGCTGCGCGACGCCCTGGACATGCTCTTCGTCCTGCATGCCGACCACGGGCAGAACTGCTCGACCACGACGGCGCGGGTGGTCGGCAGCGCCCACTCCGACCCGTACGTCACCGTGGCCGCCGCCGCCGGCGCCCTATACGGCCCGCGCCACGGCGGAGCCAACGAGGCCGTTCTGCGCATGCTCGAGGAGATCGCGGAGTTCGACGACGTCGACGACTTCGTCGCCGGGGTGAAGACCGGCGAGCAGAAGCTCATGGGCTTCGGCCACCGGGTGTACAAGAACTACGACCCCCGGGCCCGGATCGTGAAGGACACCGCCCACCGGGTCTTCGACATCACCGGCACCAACCCGCTGCTGGACATCGCCCTGAAGCTCGAGGAGGTGGCGCTGGCCGACCCCTACTTCGTGGACCGCCGGCTCTACCCCAACGTCGACTTCTACTCGGGCCTCATCTACCAGTCCATGGGCTTCCCGGTCGAGATGTTCACCGTGCTGTTCACCATCGGCCGCACCCCCGGCTGGCTGGCCCACTGGGACGAGATGCTCTCGCTGGACTCCAGGATCGCCCGACCGCGCCAGCGCTACACCGGCCCAGCCACCCGGGACGTGCCCTCCATCGACGTCCGCTGAACGGCTCCTCCGGGCCTGGCGGCCCGCAGGTCAGCCGGCGGCAATGTCCAGGACGATCTTGCCCACGCTGGCGTTGGTCTCCATGTAGGCGTGCCCCTCGGCGATGTCTGCCAGCCGATACCGGCGATCGACCACCACATCGAGGCTCCCGTCCTCGAAGCCCGGCACGACCTCGTCCTCGAAGGCCCGACTGAGGGCGACCTTCTCGTCCAGCGACCGGGCCCGCAGGGTGGTGCCGACCAGGCTGGCCCGCTTGGCCAGCAGCTTGCCCAGGCCGAAGGTGGCCGCACCGCCACCCATCAAGCCGACCTGCATGATCGTCCCGCCCACGGCCAGGGCATCGGCGTTGCGATCCAGGTAGTCGCCCCCGATGACATCCAACACCACGTCGGCACCGCGCCCGTCGGTCAACTCGTCCACCACAGCCACCCAATCCTCCGTGGCGTAGTCCACCGCACGGTCAGCCCCCAGATCCAGGCACCGGGCCACCTTCCCGGCCGAGGCGGTGACCACGACGGCGGCTCCCAGCCTGCGGCAGAGTTGTATGGCCGCCGTACCGACGCCCGACGCGCCGGCGTGGACGAGCGCCGTACCGCCCTCGCACAGGCCGCCCTGGAGGACCAGAGCGTCCCATGCGGTGATGAAGACCTCCGGTAGCGCACCGGCGACATCCAGGGGGGTCCCGTCCGGCACACGAACCGCCTGGTCCGCGTGGATGACCAGGCGTTCCGCGTGGGCCGCTCCGCCCGTGATGCCCATGACGGTGTCGCCCTCGGACCACCGGGACACCCCGTCACCGAGGGCTGACACCCGGCCGGCGAACTCCAGGCCCGGAACCTCGTGCTCCATGGGTGGGCCCGGGTAGAGGCCCATGCGCTGGAGCAGGTCGGCACGGTTCAGGGCACTGGCCACGACATCGACCATGACCTCGCCGTGTCCGGGAGTCGGCTCAGGCACGTCCATGACCCGCAGGACCTCCGGCCCGCCATAGCCGGTTATGACGGCGGCACGCATCAGCGGCTCTTCCTGAGGTCGCAATAGGCCACGTCCTTGTCAACCCGCGGCCCGCCGGGAAGGCTCAGGATGCGCTCGCCGACGATGTTCCTCTGCACCTCGTCGGTCCCTCCACGGATCGACATCGAGGGGGCGGTCAGGAACTCGAGGTGCCCGGGCGAGTCCGACAGCATCCCGGCGGCACCCTCGAGGTCCTTGCCCAGGTAGGCCCGGGCCTTGAAGGCGGCCACGCCGCGGAGCTTGGCAATCGACCCCTCCGGACCCGGAGCCCCACCGTCAGCCATGGCGGCGGCCCGGGCCGTGGCCAGCTGGTTCACGCGGTGCAGCACGTACGCCCGCATGGCCGCCTGGCGGGCGACCGGTCCGACCAGTCGGCCTGCTGCCCTCCACTCCTCCAACCAGGACGGCAGGCCGACCTCCTCGGCGTCGCCGCCGCCGAACGCCCGGCCCCCGATGGTGACCCTCTCATGGGCCAGGGTCTCCACCGTCAGGCCCCACCCCGCCCCCAGGTCACCGATCCTGTCGCCGTCGGGAACCCGGAGGTCGGATACGAACACCTCGGTGAAGTGGCGGTCACCGTTGATCTGGTCCAGCGGACGGACCTCGACCCCAGGCGACGACATCTCGACGGCGAACATGGTCAGGCCACGATGCTTGGCCACCGAGGCATCGGTCCGGGCCAGGCACATCCCCCACCGGGCGTACGCGCCGCGCGACGTCCACACCTTGGAGCCGTTCAGAATCCACTCGTCGCCGTCGCGCTCGGCCCGCATGCCGGCGTTGGCCAGGTCCGAGCCGGCGTCCGGCTCGGAGAACATCTGGCACCAGATCTCCGACCCGTCGGCAATGGGTCGCAACCACCGGTCCTGCTGCTCGGGGGTGCCCCGGTCGAGTAGGACAGGTCCCACGAGGTTCAGGCCCACGCCGTACGGGTACAGGTCGGCCACGTCGTAGTCGGCCATGGCGGAGTCGATCAGCGCCGCCTCGCCTGCGTCCGCGTCGCGGCCTCCGTGGCGGGCCGGCCAGGTCGGCACCATCCAGCCGCCCTCGACGAGGGACTCGAGGAAGCGGCACCCCGCCTCGAGGTCGTCGCTTCCGGCACCCAGCACCGTGGACGATCCGGTGGGATCACGACGATCCAGCAGGCCGCCCAGCGCCTCGTGGATCTGGTCGACGGTGGGTGGCACGGTGGCAGTCTGCCCGTTCGGTTCCGGGTCATGTGCACCCGGCGGCCCTGGGCAATGATGGGGCAATGCACGAACTCCTCGAAGCGGCCGGCACGGTCATGGACGACGTGGTCGCGCTGCGCCGCGACCTCCACCAGAACCCCGAGTTGGGCCTGGACAACCCCCGCACGCAGGCAATGGTGCTGGCAGCGCTGGACGGCCTCCCCGTGGACGTACGCACCGGCGATGGCCTGACCTCGGTGGTGGCCGACCTGACCGGGACCACCGATGGCCCGACGGTGCTACTGAGGGCCGACACCGACGCCCTCCCCATGACCGAGGACACCGACCTGGACTTCCGCTCGGCCGTCGACGGCCGGGCACATGCCTGTGGCCACGACGCCCACACCGCCATGCTGGTCGGCGCCGCGAAGGTGCTGGCCGCCCGACGCGACGAGGTCGCCGGCCGTGTCCGCTTCATGTTCCAGCCCGGTGAGGAGGGCTTCGCCGGCGCCCGGGTGATGATCGACGAGGGCGTGCTGGACGGGGTGGACCGGGCCTTCGCCCTCCACATCAGCCCCAACCAGCGGGTGGGTACCGCGTCGTGCCGGCCCGGACCCCTCCTGGCCGGCGACACGTCGATCACCGTCACCATCCGGGGGCGTGGCGGGCACGCCTCGGCCCCGCACCACGCCACCGACCCGATCCCGGCCACCGCGGCGATCATCACCGCCCTCCAGACGGCGGTAACCCGGGAGGTAGACGTCTTCGACCCGGCTGTCCTCACCATCGCCCACGTGGTGGCGGGTACCACGACCAACGTCATCCCCGAGACGGCGTTCTTCGAGGGAACCATTCGTTGCGTCTCCGAGCACACCCGGACCCGGATCCGCGAGGCGGTGGCCAGGACGGTCCGGGGCGTGGCCGAGGCCCACGGCTGCTCGGCCGACATCGACATGGTCGACGGCTACCCCGTCACGCTCAACGACGACAGCGAAGCCGCCCGGTTCGCCGAGGTGTGTCGCACCACGCTCGGAGAGGAGAGCCACCGCGTCCTTCCGGCACCCGCCATGGGCGGTGAGGACTTCTCCTACGTGCTCCAGCAGGTACCCGGTGTGATGGCGTTCCTCGGCGTGTGTCCGGCTACCGAACCGGATCCGCGGTCGGCACGGCCCCTCCACTCCAACCGCATGCTCCTCGACGAGGACGGGCTGGTGCACGGGATCGCCCTCCACGCTGCCATGGCCCTCCACCGAGGACAGGTCGCCGACCGGACCTGACCATGGCCTGGGAGGTTTCCGACTTCGCCACGCTGATGGCGCTAGAGGCCCACGGCCCCGACGTGTACGTGGGCGTCAGCCCCGAGTACCCGTGGGGCCGCGTGTACGGGGGCCAGGTGGTAGCCCAGGGCCTGCGGGCCGCCCAGGCCACCGTCGGCGCCGACCACCACGTGCACTCGCTGCACGCCTACTTCATCCGGGGCGGCACCAGCAACGAGCCCATCCGGTACGAGGTGGACCGCATCCGCAACGGCCGCTCCTTCGTGACCCGACGAGTGGTGGCCCGCCAGTCCGAGGGCGCCATCCTCAACCTGTCCTGTTCGTTCCAGGTGCACGAGGACCAGGCCGACGTCCAGGAGTCGGCCCTACCCGCCGACGTCGGCGCAGCCGGTAGTGGCGAGGTGGAGGACTGGGGCCTGCTGGGCCGACGGGTAGCCGGGCAGGCCACCGGTAGATCGTCCCTCTGGCTGCGGGTACTGGACGACCTGGGCGACGATCCGCACATGCAGGCATGTGCGCTCGCCTACACCTCCGACGACATACCGACCAACGCCGTGGGCAGCACCCACCCGCGAATCGGAGAGGTCCGCGACGACGCGACCACCTACGGGGAGGTATTCATCGGCGCCAGCCTGGACCACGCCATCTGGTTCCACAGGCCACTGCCCCCCGACGAATGGCTGCTGCACGACCACCGGTCGCACGGCCTGGCCAGCGCCAGGGGCCTCAGCGTGGGCGAGGTGTTCGCCCCGTCAGGCGTGCACGTGGCCACCGTGGCCCAGGAGATCCTCATCCGCGAACGGACTCGCTGAGCCGATGGCCCGGCAACCGGGACTAACCGGGATTCCGGCCGCGGACGCTGCTCTTCGCCTCCGCCGGGACCCCGGTGCCCACCACACCCCGTGACAGACTCGGCGACGATGGCTGAGCCAGGAAACGCCACCCCCGTCCTCGTCCACCTGTGGGGCAACCACTTCCCCACTCCGGACATCAGGGAACGGTTTCCTGAGGTGGAGTTTTTCCACGTCCCAACCGACGGGCCGGTGGGTGACGGCGTGTGGGGGGAGGCGTGCCTCACTCAGGCGGCCCACACCGAGAACT